>DATBGM010000169.1:0-32022 GCA_036557945.1 Bryobacteraceae bacterium
CGGGCAGATCATCGGCCTGTACATGGTGTTGTATTCGACGGCGCGCTTTCTGATCGAATTCTTCCGCGTACACGAGCAGGCGCTGGTGGGTCCTTTTTCGCTGACGCAATGGATTGCGCTCGGAGTGTTCGCGGCGGGAGCCGTAATTCTCACACTATGCAGACCGCGCGAGCGCGCTCGAGGACAGTTTGAACCCGCTCCGCTGCCACGTCCTCGTTGAGCGCTCAGCACCCTGTCATATACTCCGAAAAAGCAAGCGCTTTTTGGAGGAGCGCACGATGAAAAAACTAATTTTTCTATTTTTATTGCCAGCTTGTTTTTGTTTTGCCGATGAGTTCTACGATCAAGCTGCTTTTACTAATGCGATTGGCAACCGGACGGTGTTATCCGATTCGTTCGCCAACGAAATGAGCAATATTCCGGGAGTTTCGGTAAGTTCGGACATTATCTTCAACGGTGTTCATCCAGGAGACGGCAACGGACACTTCGCGCCGGGCATGTACGTCGATGCGACCGCGCATTACACGGTCACGACGTGGACATTCAGCACTCCAATTTATGCGTTTGGCGGCGACTGGAATATGAGCCCGGTCGACGCCGGACTTACTGTCGGTGCATTCGACTCACAAGGCAGCAATATTGCCACGTACAACATGCCGGACGGAGTTGTTCCGCCCTGGTCGTCGTACCCCAATCCGCCTTCGTGGCCGCAACAGTCATTCAGCGGATTTTGGGGATTCATCTCGAGCCGGCAGGTTAGCCAGGTAAGGATTGTCTTCGGCGATGAAGGCACTCCGAATGACTACTCGCAGAGCTACGAATTCACCAATCTGCAAATCACGGAAGCTGCGGCGGCAGCAACCCCGGAGCCGCAGAGCATTGCGCTATTGCTGATGGGAACAGGCATTCTGGGCTTCTTAGTAGTACGCAAACGTAAACGCGAAACGTTGTTGTAAAAGCCACGGCGCGGCATTTGCCGCTATAATAGTGGCAAATGCCACTCCTTCTCGCGAATAGTTCCAGCGAAGCGCCGGGCGGCCGTGTCCGTTTTTACCGGCGCGTGCAGGAGAAGCTGGGCACTTCCGGTGTCCGGTCGGATAAGGACCTGGCCGGACTGGTGGAAAAGAGGCTGCCTGCCAGCGCGGTGAAAGCTCTGGCTCGCGGCGGCCTCTCGGAAAGCGAAATTTACCGGCTGGTGATACCGCGCCGCACGCTGGCGCACCGGGTAGCCAAACGCGAGCCGCTTTCGCAGGAAGAATCGGATCGCGCGGTGCGGCTGGCGCGAGTGACGGCGTTTGCCGAACAGGTGTTTGGCGAGGGAGAACGCGCCTGGCGCTGGCTGCGGCAATCGAAGAAGCAGTTTGGCGAGCGCTCTCCCCTGGAAGTCTCCGGCACCGAGGCAGGAGCGCGGCTGGTCGAAGAGCTTCTCTATCAAATTGACGACGGCATGGTCGCTTGACGCTCTGGCGCATCAGCAATCATCCGACGCTTGATGGCCGCGGAGGACTGCGCGCCTCGGCACGCTGGCACACGCGCGGGCAGCGCATCGTCTATGCATCGCCCAATCCCGCAACGGCTTTACTTGAAATTCTGGTGCATGCCGAGATCGATTGGCGCGACGTGCCGGTCTCGTTCCGGTTCCTTGAAATAGCCGCACCGGCCGGCATCCAGTCGGAAACCGTCGAGCGCGCACGATTATCGTCCGGTTGGGAATCCAGGCCGGAGAGTACGCGGCGGATCGGCGACGAGTGGCTGCGCTCGGGCCGCACAGCTCTTTTGCTTGTGCCTTGCGTAATTGTTCCCGAAACCTACAACATCCTATTTAATCCGCTGCATCGCGACGCCGTCGAAGTTGCCATCGTCCGAATGCACCGGCATGCCTTCGACCGCCGGCTGGCCGCTACAGGTCAATAGTACGAAAAGAAAAAGTTTGCCGGTGCCGGTACAAATTCGTACATTCGTGTTAGCGGATCTTGTATAAACTTAGCTGCCCGCTCGCCCGGTAAGTGGTAAAGTGGGAAACCTAAGTTGGGGGAATAACGCTGTGACTCTCCTTGCGCGAAGAGTCCGACTCGCCTCGGCGGCGGCTCTTACCTGCACTTCTCTGGCGCTTTTGCCATGCGTTCAAAAGCTTTATGGTGCACGATCAGCGGCGGATCTGCAGGAACAGGTGCTGCAGCATGAGGCCACCGGTGATCTGGCGGGCGCCGAAAACCTGTTGAAGCAGGAAGCCGGGATGCCCGGAAATACGGCTGCTGCGGCAGCCCTTGCCGAGTTTCTGGACCGCCACCACAGCAAAGATTCGCGGGCCGCTTATCTGCGCTGGGCGGCGAGCGAGCCGGATGCGGCGAAGAAAAGAGTAGCGTTGCGGCAGGCAATTCTCGATGACCTGGCGGGCGGCCGTTCGAGCGACCTGGAAAACGATTTGAAAGAATACCGCGCCGCCGGCGGCACGGATCTCACGGCCCCGGCAACCCGCCCGAAAGCCGCGCCGTATTCCATGGTATTGATTCCCGGACCGCTGCCTTCGTTTGCGCGCATGGCGGCGCTTTCGCCCGATCTCGCCGCGGAAGAGCTGTTGCCGGCACTAGCGCGCAACGTGGTGACCAACGGATACGAAGCTTCCGGCAACGAATTGTTGCAGCCCACCGAATACCTCCGGCTGGTGATGCGCTATCTCGGACAAGCGCGCGACTTGCAGCAGCTTGCCAATAAGGATCACAAGATTGTAATTCCCAATTGCGACAGCACGCAGACCGGCGATCTGCTGAAAGTGCTGGGATACCGGATGCGCGGAACGTGCGGCGCCGATATTGTGCTGGAAACCGTGAATGCGACACGTGCCTTTCTGACTGTCGATTCGGGCTTTCCGCTGACCCAACTCGAGCAGGATCTACGAGGCAATCATCCGTTTGAGCTCGCTTACGCCCCGACGCCGGTTCCCGTGCTTTATAACCCGCAGTACTGGATGTCGGCAGCAGGACGTAATGCGAACGGTGGCGAGTTTATCGACGCCTTTCTCTCCGATCCGTCGCTTTGCCGGTTGTATTTAGGGCTTTCGCATCTCGACCGGCAAACGGCAGAGATTTTGCGTAAGCAGGCGCCGCCCGGCCGGTTGAAAATCTTCGCGCACGTGCTCGATTTTTACGGCGGGATGTTTCAGGTAAAAAACGGGGCGGCGGTGGTGCCGGGCTCGGCGCGGAGTTGGGCACAGCTGACCGGGGTTTCGCCGACCAATCCGGGCGCTTTCTTTGAAAAACTGATCTCGACCGACGATGGCTGGCTGGCGAGCTATTTCGATGCGCTCTCGCGAATCGACGGTCCGGCGGCGGCTTACCTGACATCGCCTGAGCATGTGCGCCGGTTCTACGAAGCACTGCGCGGCAAAATCACAAGTCCCGGCCCGGCGCGGCCGGTCTTCCGCTCGAGCACGGAATTGATGCTGCTCACAACTTCGCTGCGCATCGATCCCAACGGCCAGCCACACGTGCCGGGAACGCTCGAGGTATGGCGCAGCCTGTTTGTCAAACATCCACATGGCAAGTATGACGGCAAACTCACGCGCTCGGCAAATAGCTGGAAAACGAGTGACGATCTGATCGAAGCGCTCTTCGCGCTCAGCCGTAAGACGGTGGAAAACGAGCCGCTGCGCATGTTCCTGACTTTGAACGACATTGATCGCAACCGCAGCAAACCGCTATCTCCACCGCTCGTTTCGCGGTTGATCAATAGCTACCGGGCGTACGGTGCGCAGTACGTGGTGTTTGCCGATGCGCCTGGTTTGAGCGAGGAGACCATCGGACGCTACGTCGATCTGTTTGGCCAGACGATGAGCATACGAAGTGTTCTTTTGCGCTCCGATGTTCTGGGAACACTGCAATCGTTGGTGGAATTGTGGCGAATTCTGTGCCGCGATAATGCTATCTCGGTGGCGAAGCAGGATGCCTCGTTCGCGAAGTTGATCGAGCCGTTCGGCCAGAATCTTAACGAGGCCGAGCTCTTCCAGGCCGGACGTTCCGGTGTGGAAGTTCTTTTGAGCGCAGCACAGGGGGAGGGAAGCGGAACGCGGCAGGAGCGGCTGGTGGAGCTGCTGGTCGGACGCGTACGCAACGAAGGCGGGAACTTGACGTCACCGGCCGAAAATTTCCTGCGGATCTTCGATGCGCAGAACCTGGTGTCGCTCGATACGCTGTTTACGCTGGCCGATCATCTCTCCAACAAGACCGCCGATCCCAAGGACTTGAAGGCGATCAGCTCACAACTGAGCCGGCTCGACGAAGCGCAATCGTTGAAGGGCTCGGTCTCTTCCCAGGAAAAGAATTTTTACAGTGTCGGCTATTGGAGCGAACGCCACATCGATCAGGAATACAAACTGAAGCTGGATGAACTTGCGAAGTCGTCCGAAAAGAAGGAGGGGAAGTCGGCGTTGACGCCATTGCTGCGGGATACGCTGGTGGGCCTGGTCTATTGCTACTACGCGCCGCCGGGAGCGCAGCTCCTGCTGACGAATCAAACCTTTGTCCGAAGCCACGACTTCATCGGGCCGGAAGGACTGGCAGCGGAGTGGCGCCCGACCGAGGTGGCGGGAAGCGGCTGGCCGGCCAGTTCCGGCGGGCGTTTGACGGGGTCGCTCATTTCCTTGCCCTATGCGCTGGCCGAAGCCGAGCAGAATTTTCTCACGCCCAGGCGGGAGCAGGCATTGATCTGGGCCGACCTGGTTCCGCAATTGATCGTGGATGTGACGGTGAACCGCTGGCGCAATGTATCCCCGGATCAACTGCGCTGGGTGGCATTGCATGTGCGTCGCGGGCGCGACCTGCTGCTAGCGACGGTGCTCAACCCGTCGATCGAACCACAAGTGCTCGATTCAGTCCGCCGTTTCGAATTGCCCGGAAAAGTGGAGAAGCTGGCCGACAACCTGCACGAGGGGAACTATTCGCGGGCGCTGGCGGAAGTGCCAGTCTCCGTGCTTTATGCGATTTCGGAAGATCCGGCGTTAAAGAATGTTGCACCCGATCTTCCTTCCGAACAGATCGCCACGCTCGACAGCGAAAAAAGAGCGGACCTGTCGCCGGCATCCATTTCGCGAATATTCGGGACACCTAAGCCGACGCTGACGCACTCGTACCGGCCGGGGCTGCTGTACCTGCGGACCTTCCCGGCGCTCATGGGTTATTCAAGCCGGATTCTGGCGGAGAGCTGGGAATCGAACAACTTGTATTTCGCCGAACTAGCCGATGCAGCGGGCATTCCGGTCGGACAACTCGACGCGTATGTGCCGCAGTGGAACCGCGCGGCTATCGAGAACATCTTTGCGACTCACCTGGAGGACTGGCCGGCGATCCTGCGCTCACTCGAAGCGGTGGGACAACAAGTACGTGACAGTGAGAATTCACCTTTGCATCTGGCGAGATCGGAGAACGAGTAAACCGTGCAGAAGATTTTTCGAATAGCAACGATTCTTTCGCTGGCTGGAATCGGGGCCGGCTTGTGGGTGGTGCGCGCACAGGATAGCGATCAAACGACATTCCACGTGAAGGTGGACATGGTCGTTCTCAGCTTTACCGTTACGGACAACAAGGGGCACTACGTCAACGGTTTGAAGCCAAAGGATTTCAGAGTCTACGAAGACGACATCCGGCAAAAGCCGGCCACCTTCGCCGAAGGGAATCGTGCGCCGTTGCAGGTGCTCGATAACGGCGAGACGCGGCCATTGCGCAACGCGCCTGTGGAGACAAACGGCGCTGTTACGAATCCGAATGCGGTCGATCTGCGCTCGGATTCGGCGGGCGCGAACGTGTTTGTTTTGTTTGATACCAGCAACTACATGTACCGCGGGTTTGTATATGCTTCGGACGCGATCGCGGATTTCATACGCGGCTTGGATCGCGCCGATTCGGTGGCGGTTTACACCTATAGCCGCAACCTGAATCGTGCGGTAACGTTGAATCGCGACCGTATCAACGCTATCGCGGGTCTGCGCAAGGCGGTGGCGGGCGACGATTCAGCGCTTTACAATTGCCTGCTGCTGACATTGCGCGATGCGGCTAAGGTGCCGGGTCGCAAGGTAGTGATCGTATTCTCAAACGGGCCCGATAACGCCAGCATGGTGGCGCCTGACGACGTGCGCGCAGTAGCCGAAGACGAAGGCATACCGATTTACGTGATTTCGACCAGCGAGGTGAATAAAGATCCGCTCTCGAGCACAATTTTCAAGCGCATCTCGACCAATACCGGCGGGAAGAGTTACTTTGCGAAAACCTGGCAGAAACAGGTTGAGGCGTTCGAATCCATCCGTGAGGATTTAGGCAATAGCTACGTAGTGACGTACTATCCGCAGCCGAATCCGAACGAGGGCTTCCGCCGGATTCGCGTGGAGCTCACGGACGAAGCGATGAAGAAGTTTAAAGTGCGGGCGCGTCCCGGTTACCGGCCGCAGCGCGGTATTTAACTCAGGCGTGTTTCTTACGTAGCGCGCGGGTGGTCACGTTCTTTTGCGCCAGCCAGGCGGCGAACTGGTCTTCGGTTAATGCGCCGGCGGCCAGGCCGAGAACGCACTCGACGACTTCGACCTGGCCGGCAATCACGGATCTGCCGTTCAATTCGAGAAACAGCGCGCAGACGATCCAGGCAGTGCGCTTGTTGCCATCGATGAAAGGATGGTTCATCGTAATTCCAGCGGCGTACGCGGCGGCCAACTCGTGCAGCTTCGGGCCTAGCGAGTAGTGGAACGAATTCTGCGGCCGGACTAAAGCAGATTCAAGCAGTCCGCGGTCGCGGAGACCGAGCGAGCCGCCGTGCTCGGCCAGTTGCGCTTCCTGAATGGCGAGCACAACCTCGAGGGCGACCCATTCGGGCTCCTTCATTTGGCGAGCTGATGCAGTGCGTCTTTATAACGGCGCATGATCGACTCGGCAGCTTTCATTTGCCGCTCGAAGGCGGGATTGTAAGGCGTCAGGCGATAACCCTCCGGGGATTCGGTCAGGTAAAGCGTATCGCCGGAGGCAATGCGCAGATGCTCGATGACCTCTTTGGAAAGCGTGAGGCCGACCGAGTTGCCGACGGGCCGGGTTTTAAGAGTGATCATGGCGGTGTATCCGTTGCTACATTTGTTATAACACGAGATTAAGCCATGGGGCTAGCTGGTTCTGCGCTTGACGCTCAGCGGCGCAAACGCCTGGCAAACCGGCATCATTTCAATAGTGTTAATATTCACGTGCGCTGGGCGTGTGGCCACCCAGTAGATCGCCTCGGCGATATCTTCGGCGGTGAGCGGATCGGTTCCCTGATAAACGGCCGCTGCCCGCTTTTCGTCCCCTTTGAAGCGGACCTGCGAGAACTCGGTGCCGCCGGCGAGACCGGGCTCGATATCGGTAACACGCACCGGCGTGCCCAGCAGGTCGGAGCGCAGGTTGAGGCTGAACTGGCGTACGAACGCCTTGGCCGCGCCATACACATTGCCACCGGGATAGGGCCACATGCCGGCGACCGAGCCGATATTGATCACGTGCCCGCGCCCGCGCTCGATCATACCCGGCAGCAGCAAACGGGTACAGTAGACCAGACCTTTGATGTTGCTGTCGATCATGGCATCCCAGTCATCAAGCTGGGCGGATTGCGCCGGATCGAGACCGATCGCCCCGCCCGCATTGTTCACGAGAACATCGACCGAAGCGATGGCGGAAGGAAGCTGCCCAAGCGCCTTCTCCACTTGTTTGCGATCACCGACATTGAAGGACAGGGGGTGAAAGGCGGAGCCGAGTTCGCGCTGGAGTTGTTGCAATCTTTCTTTGCGGCGGCCTGTGCCGATAACCTGGTCACCTTGCTCCAGAAATTTTCTTGCGGCAGCTTCGCCAAAGCCTGAGGTCGCGCCTGTGATGAGAACGATCATGCATTCAGCATAGACAGCCAAAATATAGAAATGGCGTGGTTCGTTCTCTTGCTTGCGGGTTTGCTCGAAATCGGCTGGGCGGTTGGGTTGAAATATACCGAAGGATTTTCGCGGCCGCTGCCGACCATCCTTACTGTGTTTGCCATGGTGGCCAGCATGGGATTGCTGGGCATAGCGGTGCGAACACTTCCGCTCGGAACGGCTTACGCGATCTGGACCGGAATCGGCACCGTGGGCACGGCGGTCTTTGGTATTGCCGCGTTTGGCGAATCCACATCCGTCTGGCGGATCATCTGCCTGCTTCTGATTGTGACGGGAATTATCGGACTAAAGATTTTGCCTGAATAACTATTGTGCTCGGGCGATGTTGGAATACGCTGACCTGCCGGCGTCGTTTCCGGCACGGACGCGGTAGAAGACGGGCTGTGTCCCGGAGGCCGGGAGTTCATCGGAAAAGGACTCCGCCGTCACTCTCGCACGCTGCTCCCATGCAGCGTGCCATCCGATGCGGCGTTCCACCAATACGAAGTTGGGACTTCCGCCGTGGTTTTGCCACGCGAGTTGAATCTGATTGCCGTTTGCGCGCGCCGTCAAGCCGCTCGGCGCTTCAGGAATTTCAGACCAATCGAAAAAGCTTCGATCCACGATAGCGTTAATGCTGTCGGTGAGCGGCAAGGCATCGAGTGTATCGCTGCTGCCGCCTTTCCAGGCGAGGGCAGTGAGTTTTCCGGAGACAACATCGACGAGAACCGGACGCGTAATACCTGAATTTGCCAAACGAACTCCGACCCGGCGCGGCGGGCTCTGATCGCCGGGACGGCTCAGCACCGGCAGCCAGTACGCGACGATGGCTTTGCCTGCGGCGGTGCGGAATGTGTACACGCGCGCATCGGCTGAATCGAAAGACGCTCGTATCGACGGGTCGGGATGAGCGTCTGAAAACAAAGCATTTGTATTTTGCAAAGCGCGGTAAACGGGCCGTGGCGCGAAATCATCGGGCTTATAGCGGACGCCGTGCAGCATGCCGAAATCGTCGAATTCGTTGCCGTCGGTGGCGCCTGCCAGCAGCCAGACGAAGGTGCGGACTCCTTCGGCGCGGTCGATGACGAGCCCGCGCGGGGTGTATTTGGCCTGCACGGATTCGTCGGAATCCTGCCAGGTGGGAAGGCCGTCGTTGAATTCGTCGTTCCAGAAGACGAGGTCGCGCCGGATGCCCGGATAGGCGCGCAGCATGTCGCGCAATGGCCTGGAAGAAGGGTTCGTGTCGGCATCAGAATGCTCCGCTTCGGGATTCAGGTTGTGGCCGTAAGCAGGGTAATTGTGATAGGCAAAGATATCGATGGAAGAGGCGCACCGGCAGGCATCGAGAGCTCGTTTGGCAAATTTCACATCGGCTCCGGCGAGCCCGCCGAAGACGGCCTTGGCGCGGGGATCGGCTTTGTGGATGGCATCTGCGGATGCCTTGAACAGGCGGCCGTAATCTTCGGGATTGGGCGCCGGATTCCAGTATTCGATGTTGGGTTCGTTCCAGATTTCGTAATACTCGACGCGCCCGCGAAAGTGATTCACCATCCAGGCGACGTATCTTGTGAACGCTGCAATCTGTGTCGGCGTGGTTGGCGGCCAAAATACGGAATAAATACTGCGATCCGGGTTATGAAAGCTACCCGGTTCGGGCGTGATGACTTCGGGAGGGCGGCCGGAACGCGACGTGTACAAAGGATTGCCGTATAGCAACTGAACTTCGATATGAACGCCGTTCTCGACTAACGAATCGACGTAGTCGTCGAGCTCGGGAACAACCGAGTATTCGCCGCGTTTGCGTTCGACCCAATCCCAGCTTGTGTAATCGGAGCTGTTTTCATATTGGCCGATTCGTATGAAATTGATGCCGGCATCGAACAGGCGCGTCCACCACCAGCGATTCCAGGGCAAATAAGGCTCACGCGGCAGATCGGAGTTGATGCCGAAACCGTCATGAACCTGGCTGGAACGGCGCGGGATGAGATGGTCGGGAAGTCCAGAATCCGCAGCGGAAAGCAGCAGGACAAGCAGGAGCAGCGCGCCGAGTAATCGGATTCCGGGCATCAAACCTTGAACCAGCGTAGTATAAATAGGGTAAGAAGAGCCGGTGTCGGCTTTCTTGCCAGTTGAAAGAGCGGCCAAAAAGTGATGCAATGGCCGAAGCCCCCAAATGCAAATCCGGCTAGTAGTTCCTTGTCTTTTTCTGAGTGTGTTTCCCCTTGCCTGGGGAGCGGCCCCGACGGTCGATTTTGACCGGCAGATACGGCCCATTCTTTCCGACAATTGCTTCACCTGCCACGGGCCGGACGAGCAGCATCGCATGGCGGGGCTGCATTTCGATACGAAAGAAGGCGCGTTCGGGAAACCGGGAGTTATCGTTCCAGGCAACTCCACGGAAAGCAAGTTGTATCAAAAGATCAGCAATCCGAACCCGGCGCTGCGCATGCCGCCCCCGTATGCAAATCGCAAGCTGACTCCGGCGCAGATCGAGACAATCAAAAACTGGATAGACAGCGGCGCAAAATGGGAGACGCACTGGTCCTTTACACCGCCCAAACGGCCGGAATTGCCCCCGGTGCAGGATCAGCGCTGGGTACGCAATCCGATCGACCGCTTTGTGCTTGCGAAGCTCGAGAAAGAAGGGCTGAAGCCAACGGCGGAAGCGGACAAGATCACACTGCTGCGGCGCGTGACATTTGACTTGACCGGGTTGCCGCCGACGCTTGCGGAAGAAGCTGCCTTTTTGAAAGATAAATCACCGCAGGCTTATGAAAAAGTTGTTGACCGGCTGCTCGCCTCTCCGCATTACGGCGAGCGCATGGCCATGCAGTGGCTGGATTTTGCCCGCTATGCGGATACGCACGGCTATCACATCGACAGCGCCCGCTCGATGTGGCCCTGGCGCGATTGGGTGATCCACGCCTTTAACGCCAATATGCCGTACGACGAATTCACGATCGAGCAGCTTGCGGGCGATCTGCTGCCGCATGCGACGCAATCGCAGATCATCGCAACCGGCTTTAATCGCAATCACATGATCAACTTTGAAGGCGGGGCGATTCCGGAGGAGTATCAGAACGAATACATCGTCGACCGGATTGAAGCGACCGCGACGACCTGGCTCGGCATCACGCTCGGCTGCGCGCGCTGCCACGATCACAAATACGACCCGCTGCGGCAGAAGGATTTCTACAGCTTCGGCGCTTTCTTCAACAGCGTTGCAGAAAAGGGACTCGATGGCAAAAAAGGCAATGCGGTGCCTTTTCTGCAGTTACCGCGTCCGGAACAGGCGGAAATGAGAGCGCGGCTGACGGCGGCGCTCGAGAAGACAGATGCCGAAATTCGCACTGCGCAGGCGGATTGGGAAAAGCACCAGCGGGAGATGGCGGCGGCGGATGTGAAGGCGGGAATGACGGCTGAGTTTACGTTCGCGGATCCGGCAAAGAGCAGCCCGTCGAAGAACGTCCAGATCATCAGCGGCAAACCGAAATTCGTCGCGGGACATGACGGTCCGGCACTCGACTTGATGCAGGAGGGACAGGTGAGTTTCGGCAATGCGGGAGCGTTCGATTCCGCAAAGCCATTCACGATCGCGCTCTGGGTGCGTGCAGGCGGCCCTTCGGGCATGGCAGTGCTGCAGAAATACGATAAGTCGCCCAAGGAAGGCGCCGGCTACGAGATTGCGCTCGATTACTGCTCGAAGGGTAACTGCAATGTGATCGTACGGATGCGCGGCGCCGATCGAAATGCATCGCTCGAAGTGAAATCGAAGGAAGGCGTGCGTTTTGAAGACGACGACAGCGGCGAGCCGGTCGAGCGCTGGAACCACGTGGCGGTTTCCTACGATGGCTCCGGACGCGCCAAAGGCGTACAGATCTATATCGACGGGCGCAGCGTAAAGACCGTCGTCAACCGGGACGAGCTGGGCACGGCTTCGTTTGCCGCAGGCGAGATGCAGACCGGCAACAAGGAATGGGGCACGCCATTCAAGGGCAGTCTGGGCGATTTGCGTTTCTACAATCGGCGGCTATATACGACAGAGGCTTATCAACTCGGACTGCTGTATCCGCTGGCAAACCTGCTGGCGATTCCTGAAGAAAAGCGAACGGACGAGCAGAAAAAATGGGTGCGCGACTACTTCCTCAAAGAAGGCGGCAATCCGGCCGAGCAGCAGTTGGCGATAGATGAAAAAAGCTTGAAGCTCGGGCTCGACGAGATCAAGTGGGAGATTCCTTCAACGATGGTGATGCGCGAGATGGACAAACCGCGCGACACCTACGTGCTGGCGCGCGGCGACTATCGGAATAAAGGCGAGAAAGTTGAGCCGAACACGCCGGCGATTCTGCCGCCGCTGCCGAAAGATGCGCCGCGCAACCGCTTGACGCTGGCGAAGTGGCTGGTCGACCCGGCAAATCCGCTCACCGCGCGCGTGGCGGTAAATCACTTCTGGCAAATGTATTTCGGGCTCGGCATTGTGAAGACAAGCGAGGATTTCGGGTCGCAGGGCGATCCGCCGAGCAACCAGGATCTACTCGACTGGCTCGCGACCGAGTTTATCGCGCGGCATTGGGACATAAGGGCGATGCAGCGGCTGATCGTGACATCGGCAACCTACCGGCAGGGATCGAAGGTCACGCCGGAGATGATCGAAAAGGATCCGGAGAACCGGTTGCTTGCGCGCGGCCCGCGTTTCCGCTTGCCGGCCGAGATGGTCCGCGATAATGCGCTCGCGGTCAGCGGACTGATTAACGAAAAGATCGGCGGCCCGAGTGTTTCACCGTATCAGCCAAAGGGTTTGTGGGAAGAGATGGCGTTCGGCGGCGATTTTTCCGCGCAGAAATATGACCAGAGCCACGGCGCGGATCTCTACCGGCGCAGCATGTACACGTTCTGGAAGCGCACGGTACCGTATCCGAGCTTAAACACGTTCGACGCGCCGGACCGGGAGAAGTGCACAGCGCGTCGCGGTACCACGAATACGCCGCTGCAGGCGCTGGTGCTGATGAACGATCCGACGTATGTGGAAGCGGCACGCGCTCTGGCGGAGCGCGATCTGAAGGAAGCAGGACCCACGGCCGAGGAGCGCATCCGGCACGCGTTTCGCCTGGCAACCGAGCGCGATCCCACGCCGCAGGAAATGGCCATTCTGAACGGGCTCTACAAAAAAGAAATGGCGCATTACGATACGGATCGCAAGGCGGCGGAAAAGCTGATTTCGGTCGGCGAATCGAAGCGAAGCCCGAAAGACGATCCGGCAGAGCTGGCCGCCTGGACGATGGTCTCGAGCACGATTCTCAACATGGACGAAACGATTACGAAGAATTAAAGGCGCACGAAATGAATCCATTTTTTGAAGAGCAAATGAACTTGACGCGCCGGCAACTGTTCGGGCGCGCCAGCAAGGGGATCGGCGTGATGGCGCTCGCGTCACTGCTCGATCCGGAGCTGCTGGCCGATGAGCCGGCGGCGGTACAGAGCGCGGCGAAGTTTGGCGGCTTGCCGGATTTGCCGCATTTTGCGCCCAAGGCAAAGCGTGTCATTTACCTGCATCAATCGGGTGCGCCGTCGCAGATCGATTTGTTCGACTACAAGCCGAAGCTGGCCGATATCGCCGGTAAGGAACTGCCGGATTCGGTGCGTAAGGGACAGCGGATTACGGGCATGACGTCGGGGCAGAATTCACTTCCGGTTGCGCCTTCGATCTTTAAATTCAATCGAGCGGGAGAGAACGGCGTCTGGGTCAGCGAACTGCTGCCGCATACGGCGAAGATCGTCGATGAAATCACGCTGATAAAGACCGTGAACACCGACGCGATCAACCACGATCCGGCGATCACGTTTATTCAAACCGGCTTCATGCAGCCGGGCCGGCCGAGCATGGGCTCCTGGGTGACCTACGGCCTGGGCAGCGAAAACCAGAACATGCCTGCGTTCGTGGTGCTGATTTCGCAGGCGCAGGCGCTGAATCGCGATCAGCCGCTGTTCACGCGGCTATGGTCGAGCGGATTCCTACCCTCGAAGTACCAGGGCGTGCGGTTCCGGGCATCGGGCGACCCGGTGCTGTTTCTGGCGAATCCGCAGGGTGTCGACGAAGAGACGCGGCGCGCCATGCTCGATTCGCTTGCGCAATTGAATCACATTACCGAACAGACCTACGGCGATCCGGAGATCGGGACGCGCATTTCGCAGTACGAGATGGCGTATCGCATGCAGTCGTCGATTCCGGAGTTGACGGATTTATCGAAAGAACCGGCCAGCACGTTCGAGTTGTACGGACCGGATTCGCGCAAGCCGGGGACTTATGCAGCGAACTGCCTGATGGCGCGGCGGCTGGCCGAACGCGGCGTACGGTTCATTCAGCTTTATCATCGCGGCTGGGATCAGCATAACGATCTGCCGCGCGATCTTGCGCTGCAATGCGGCGGAACGGATCAGGCTTCGGCGGCGCTGGTGACGGACTTGAAGCAGCGCGGGTTGCTGGACGACACGCTCGTAATCTGGGGCGGCGAGTTCGGCCGCACGGTGTACTGCCAGGGGCACCTGACGAAAGAGAATTACGGGCGCGATCATCACCCGCGCTGTTTCGCCATGTGGTTTGCCGGAGGCGGCATTAAGCGGGGCGGCGTAATCGGCGAGACGGACGATTTTTCATACAACGTCGTGAGCGATCCGGTTCCGATCCACGACGTGCAGGCAACCGTGTTGAACTGCCTGGGCATCGATCACAAGCGGCTGACTTACAAGTTCCAGGGCCGGCATTTCCGGCTGACGGATGTGGCGGGCGTGGTAAATCAAAAGATGCTGGCTTAGAACCACTGGTACTATGTTTGTGTTTAGCTCCCGCTATCTCGGATGAGAATAGTGGAGACTGCGATCTTACGTTCCGTCGGAGGTCTGAATCATGCGCTTAGGTGTTTTCTTTGCAGTTTTGCTGGGAGCGGTCCCGGCTTTGGTCGAAGCTAAGAATCCGACCATTCTGATAAAAGATCCGCCGCCGCCGGCAACGATCATTACCGGCGACACGTTCGGGTTCTCGGCCAATTCGCAAGGAGGCGGAGCGTTCGTCTTTCAGAACGGCACCGGAAACGACTGGGTCAGCATGAATGTGTCAGCCACGCTTTCCAGGTTGACCGCGATCGATTGCAACCCGGGGCCGTTCCTCACCTGTGCAGTTGCGACCACGCCGGTTTCCGGCGGGTTCATGTACGACATCCTTTTCGGTGCGGGATCGAATGGCGGCATCCGAAAGGGTGAGGTATTCACGATCAGCCTGGACGATCAAGGCAGCGACCCGAACGGAGTGGGAAGTTGGGCTCCAGGCCGGGATTTCGACTCGAAAGTAACCTTTGCCGCACCGGAACCGGCGAGTTTGCTTTTGATGCTGGCGGGCGGATTGCTAGTGTTGGGTGTGCTGAAGTTCCGGCCCAAGCAAATCACTTCCTAGCGCGGCTCAGGAACCATTCCAACCCAAAGTTCCGGGGCATCGTGTCGAGACACGCGTCGCTTGAGCACGAGCGGTTCGGTCTCCGGGAAAGGCGTGTTCAGCGTTTGCCGAATTTCTTCTTGAGCGCGCTAAAGCCCGGGGCTCCGCGCAGACTGGCGATATCAGGATCGTCCAGGGAGTTCTCGAATGAATAGCCATTTTCGAGGGCGTTCTGCAGCGCATGCAAGCCTTCCGGCACGCGGCCCTCGAGCGCGTCTATGGCAGCTTCCCGGTACATTAGTTCGCTGTCGGCGGGATTAATGGCGCGCGCCTGTACGATGAGCGAGCGCGCCTTGGTCAGGTTGCGCTTACCGGCGTAACAGTAGGCGAGTGCGCCGAGCGCGTGCGCATCGCGCGGATTGACGCCGAGCTGATCGTACAGTAAGCCGATGGCGCGGTCATACGCTTCATTTGCCTTCGCCTGCTGGCCGGTACGCGCGTAGGCATCGCCCAGGTTCTGTGCGACATCGGCCTGCTCAGGTTCCAGCGCCAGCGCCTTCTGGTAAATGGGAATGGTTTCGGCGTAGCGGCCCAGGTGATAATAGGCAGCCGCCAGGTTCGAATAAGCGGACGCGCTCGGATGGATGGCGATCGCCTTTTCCAGCTCGGGAATGGCTTTCTTCCATTGTCCGAGCGCAAGGTAGGCACCCCCTACATCGAGGTAACCGCCTTCATCGGCAGGATTCTGGGCAATCTGCTCTTTCCATTCTTTGAGCGCTTCTTCAATCCGGCCCATGCGGTAGTAACCTGAGCCGAGCTGATTGTGGTTGTACCAGTAGTAGGGATTCAGCTCGACGGCTTTCTTCAAAGCTGCCAGCGCCTGCGTTCTCTCTCCGGTAGCCACATAGGCGCGGCCCAGGCGGATATAGCCATCGTCGGAATTGGGCGAAAGTTGAAGCGCGCGTTTGATCTCGCTGACTGCTTCGGCGTGACGTCCGGTTGCAGTATAGACGCTGCCGAGAGCGAAGTGAACTTCCGGCAGATGATCGTTGCGCCGGCGGGCTTCTTCGGCGGCCGCCAGGGCCTTGGAAGCGGCAAGCCGATCATGCGTCATGCGATAGAGCAGAAGACTGGCATCGGCTACGCCGCTCCAGGCGAGGGCAAATGAATCGTCCTGCTGACAGGCTTTTTCGAATAAATCGAGCGCCTGTTTTACGCTGGCCTCGTCGCGATGGTTCTTCAGGATGTCGCGGCCCTTTAAATACAGATCGTAGGCGGCGAGATTCTGCGTCGGAGCGGCGGCCTGACGCTCACGGTCTTCGCTGGTTGGCGTGACTTTCAGCGCGCGCTCGGTATCGTTGGAGATTTCGTCTTCGAGCGTAAAGAGGTCGGCGGTCTGGCGCAGGTAGGACTTGCTCCAAAGGACGTTATGATTTTCGATGTTGTAAATACTGGCGTCTACCTTGATCTGATCTCCCTGCCCCTGCACGGTTCCGCGGACGAGAAGATTGGCGCCTACCTGCTTGCCGATGTTCTCTTCGGGCTGCGCCAGGCTGGTCTTGTCAAGTGCTGCCGACGATACCGGATGTACGCTGCTGATGGACGAGAGGCGGGAAGAGACCGCTTCGGCAATCCCCTCGGCACGGTATTTGAGATTGGGATCGGCGCCGACCGCGCGGAAAGGCAGGACAGCAACATATTTTCCGTTACGAGGCGGATGAACCGGAGCTGTACGCCGATGATAGATGAACCAGAGCGAGAGGGCGATCGCGAGGAGCGCAGCCAGACCTCCGGCAACGATCCAGGTACGGCGCGAACGTTCAGGGGGCGGAGGGCTTTCGACCAGCGCCGAGGGATGCGCGACTGCTTGCTCCCGCAAATCGGCCAACAGCTCCTGGACGTTGGCGTACCTGGCGCTCGGTTCCCTTTGCAGGCAGCGGAGAATGATGTGCGTCAGCTTGTCGGAGAGCGCCGGGTTGAGCAGTTTCGGAGAAGCAGGCGTGGCGGTGAGCCGCTCGGTCATGGTCTGAAAAACCGATTGGTCGTTGAAGGGAATGCGGCCGGTCGCCATCTCGTAGAGAATCAGGCCAAGCGAATAGATATCGGTGCGGTGATCGATGTGCGCGCCGTCCACTTGTTCGGGAGACATGTAACGCGGTGTTCCGCTGGAAGAAGCGGAAAGCGAATCCGACGAGCTGTGCGTGTGCTCGCCGGGCGGACAGGGTGTTCCGTAGAGGCTGTGAGCGAGACCGAAATCGGCAATGCAGGCGTGGCCGGAGGAGGTCAGCAGAATGTTACTCGGCTTCAGGTCGCGATGGCAGATGCCCTGTTCATGCGCGGCTTCGAGCCCCTCGCAAATCTCGATTGCCAGTTCGCGGATGCGCGGCTCGGTAAGCGGTCCGTTTCGTTTCAGAAGATGACCGAGATCTTCGCCTTCGGCCCAAGCCATGGAGATGAACCGCAGTCCGCTCGCTTCCCCGAGATCGTGAATGCGCAGAACGTTTTTGTGGGAGATCTGGCTCGCTATGGCGATTTCGTGCACGAGCTGATCGAACGTCTCCGGCGCATTCGTCAGATCGGAGCGCATCACCTTTAGCGCAACCGTTCGATGCAGATCGAGGTCGGTGGCGCGATACACTTTTCCCATGCCGCCCTCGCCCGCCTCGGCCTCGATGCGATAGCGCGAGCCGATCATGGTGCCGGGAGCGAGGCCGCCGCTGCTGAATTTGGAGGAAGGATACGGACAGAGGTCCCGCGCCAGCAGATCGTCTACAATCTGCTGGGCGGTGGCGTAGCGATCGGCCGGATGGCGCTCGAGACAGCGCGTCACGATGCGCGCAAGCCATGCTGGCACTTCCGGCGCTGCCGCCTCGAGCGAGCGGGCGCGGCCCCGTGTACGGCTCACGAGGGATTCCGAAAGACTCGAGCTCGGGAATGGCAGCTCACCGGTCAATATCTCGAAGGCGATGATGCCGAAGGAGAAGAAATCGGCGCGCGCATCGCCGGCCTGACCGAGCGCCTGTTCGGGAGCCATGTAGGCTGGGGTACCGAGGATCAGCCCCGAATGCGTAATGCCGGTGTTTTCGAAGCTGCGCGCCAGGCCGAAATCGACGATTCGCACGCGATTATCGGACGAGATCAGCACGTTCTGCGGTTTTAAATCGCGGTGAATGACATCTTCGCTGTGAGCGGCGTGCAGGCCCTGTGCAATTTGCGTCAGGATCTCGATGGCTTCTTCGATCGGTAACTTTTTTTGCTTTTCCCGAATGGCGCGCAGGTCCTGACCCTCGACGAACTCCATGGTGATGAAGCGCAGGTCTCCGGCAATGCCGAGATCGAAGACACGGATCACATTGCGATGCGCAATCTGCCGCGCCAGCAGCGTTTCCTGTTTCAGGCGGCGCAGCGCGGCCGTGTTGGAGGCAAGATCGGGACGGATCGTTTTGAGCGCAATGATGCGGTCGAGCTCGCGATCGAGTACGCGATACACCGTGCCCATGCCGCCTTGCCCGAGGCGGTCCAGGATTTCGTAACGGCCAACCAGTATCGAGCCGCGGCCCAGTTCCGCTCCCGTCACGCGCGGCCGGATATGAGCGGCAACGATGGCCTGCGCGGCACTTGCGATTACGGTTTGTTCGTCGACCGCAGGCGTGCTGCCGGAAACCACGGTTTCGCCGGCATCGGGCGCTTTTGCAGGGTCGTCCTGGTCGATTTTCAGCTCGCCACCGAACACACAGTTGCAACGCTCACAAGACAGCGAACCGTCTTCGTTGGGCGTATCGCAAACAGGACAGGTGAGCATAACGACTCAAACTCTGCAGACGATGTGGGGAACCTGTGTGCTGCCATTGTAGAGCAAGTGACGGACCAAATGCTGGGAGATGAGCAGGGCTGGTATGAGTGTACTGAATTACGCGTCTGGCGGCAAGTTCAGGTGCGGAGGCATACAATCGCAGCATGGAATCAATGCCCTCGCGTAGGGAATTTGTGGGCGCCCTCGGCGCCGCTTCCGTATTTGCTGCAACGAGTTACGCGGCCATACCAGGCGCGAACGATCGTTTGCGAATGGCCGTAATCGGCGCCGGCGGGATGGCCACTGAACACATGGAGAGCCTGGTAAAAGCGCGGGAAGCGGACAATTTCGAGATCATTAACGTTTGCGATATCTACAAAAAGCGGCTCGACAAAGCGGCGCAGCTTACCGCGGCAAAACCGGTTTCCGATTATCGCCGGATTCTCGATAGCAAAGATATCGATTGGGTGCTGATTGCGACGCCGGAACACTGGCATTACCAGATGGCGATGGATGCGCTCGATGCCGGCAAGCATGTCTACGTCGAGAAGCCGATGACGCATTCCATCGAACAATCGAAGAAACTGGTGGCGAAAGTCCAGTCGAGCGGGCGCAAGCTGCAGGTTGGAGTGCAGGGCATGTCGGACGAGTCGTATGCCGTTGCCCATGAGCACATTAAAGCGGGCGAACTCGGAACGGTGGTGCTGGCGCAGATCGATTATTCGCGTAACTACGAGGGCGACTTCTGGGCGGGCGATGAGTACCCCATCGACGCGGATGCGAAGCCAGGCGAAAATCTCGATTGGAAAGCATGGCTCGGCCCTGCGCCGAAGCGGCCCTGGGATCCGGAGCGCTATTTCCGCTGGCGGCGTTACTGGGATTACTCCGGCGGCATTGCCACCGATCTGTTCATTCACCGCGCGACACGGCTGATCAAAGCGCTTGGACTTACCTTTCCGCAGTACGTGGCGGCGACCGGCGGGAAGTTTGAATTCAAGAGCAGTATCGCGGAGATACCCGATACGTTCAACGTGCTGGCGGATTATCCGGAAGGGCTTACGATGCAGCTTGTGTCATCGATGGCGAACGATGCGCGTGTCGATCACATGATTCGCGGACATAAAGCCACGCTGTATTTCACGCCGACGGGTTTCACGATCGAGCCGCAGAAAGATTACCGGAACGAGATGCAGCCCGTTACCTATCAGAAAAAAGGTGCGGAAGATGTGACGCTGCATCATCGCAACCTGATGGATGCGATACGCACGAACCAGCCGCTGAACTGCGATTGCATGTTGGGCCTGTACGGTGTAGCGATTTGCGAAATGGCGGTCGAGTCGTATCGCAAGCGGCAGTATTTGAAGTGGGATGCGCATAAACAGCAGGCCGTGAAGGCATGAGGAATTCGGGGCGCATTTTCGTCAATGCGGCAGCTTGGCGCGCAAGTGCCGCAAGACAGGCTCGGGTACAAACTGCGCCACATCGCCGCCCAGCATAATCACTTCTTTGATCATGCGCGAGCTGACGAATGCGTATTCTTCGCTGGCGAGCAGGAATAGTGTTTCGGTTTCCGGCCGCAGACGCCGGTTGAGATGCGCCATCTGGAGCTCATTTTCGTAATCGGAGATAGCACGTATGCCGCGCAGGATGGCGGTGCCGCCGCGCCGGGCGGCGTAGTCTACCAGCAGACCATCGAACGAATCGACTTCGACGTTTGTGAATGAAGCGCAGACATCGCGCATCATGGTGAGCCGCTCTTCGACCGAAAAGAGCGGCTTTTTGTGAGTATTGACCAGGACAGCTACTATGAGGTGATCGAACAACCGCGAGCCGCGCGCGATGAGATCGAGGTGCCCGTTCGTCAGCGGATCGAACGATCCCGGATAAATCGCCACGCTCTTGCGGTCTTCGATTGCCATCAGAATGAATTTTACAAGCGTTCTCGATTCCGGTAATAACGAGATCTTTTCTGTCCGCACGCATGCACGCGGTGCGGAGGGAGCGCTTCCGCTCACACCCGAGATGCTGATTGAGGAGCCTTCGGGCAACCTCTTCGGCCTTTCGCAGAACGCCGGGATGGGCTGGTCGCCGGGTGCGCTCGGCGGGAAACAAGTTCTGATCCTCAGCACGCATGGCGGCGTGCGCGCGCCCGACGGAACGCCGATCGCACTTGGCTATCACACCGGTCATTGGGAGGTCGGGCTGCTGGTGGCGGAAGCGGCGAAGGAGTTGAAAGCAGCGGGAGCGATTCCGTTTGCGGGCGCCTGCACGGATCCCTGCGACGGTCGTACCCAAGGAACGACCGGCATGTTCGATTCGCTGCCTTACCGCAACGACGCTTCGATGGTCTTGCGGCGGTTGATCCGGTCGCTGCCGACGCGAGCGGGAGTGATCGGCGTCGCAACCTGCGATAAGGGACTGCCCGCAATGATGATGGCGCTCGCGGGAACGCCCGGGCTGCCGTGCGCGCTCGTACCCGGCGGAGTGACGCTGATGCCCGAACACGGCGAAGACGCGGGGAAAGTGCAGAGCATAGGGGCGCGCTTCGCCCATCACAAGATTTCGTTGGAAGAAGCGGCTCTCGCCGGCTGCCGGGCGTGTGCATCGCCGGGTGGCGGCTGCCAGTTTTTGGGTACGGCGGCGACTTCGCAGGTTGTCGGCGAAGCGCTTGGGCTTGCGCTGCCGCATTCGGCGCTTGCGCCCTCCGGACAGCCGGTCTGGCTCGATATGGCGCTACGAACGGCGCGTGCGATGCTGCGACTGATCGGTCTCGGGCTGGGCACGCGCGATATCCTGGCGCCACACGCCATTGAAAATGCGATGGTGCTGCATGCGGCGTTCGGCGGCTCGACCAATCTGCTGCTGCATATCCCGGCCATTGCGCACGCGGCAGGCCTGGCGCGTCCGACTGTTGCCGACTGGAATCGCGTCAATCGCAGTGTGCCGCGGCTGGTGGACGCGCTGCCGAACGGCCCGCGCGATCACCCCACAGTCGAGGTTTTTCTGGCGGGCGGCGTGCCCGAAGTCATGCTTCACCTGCGCCGCGCCGGATTGCTGAATACCGATGCGCTCACGGTTTCGGGAGAAAAGCTCAGCACGGGACTCGATTGGTGGGAGCAATCGGAACGGCGGCGTGTCTTCCGGGAGAAACTGCAACAACTGGACGGCGTTGACCCTGACGATGTGATTTTTTCGCCCGACCAGGCGCGCGCACGCGGGCTCACCTCGACGGTCTGTTTTCCACACGGCAACGTTGCTCCCGAAGGTTCGGTCGTCAAGAGCACGTCGATCGACCCGGAAGTGGTGGATCCGGACGGTGTGTATCGCAAACGCGGCCCGGCGCGCGTTTTCATCACGGAGCACGACGCCATTACCGCCATCAAAAACCAGACGGTGCGCGAAGGCGATGTGATCGTGCTGATCTGCCGCGGGCCGATGGGTTCGGGCATGGAAGAGACGTACCAGATTACGTCGGCGCTCAAGCATCTGCCGTTCGGCAAGCATGTAGCTGTCATTACCGACGCGCGCTTCAGCGGTGTTTCGACGGGCGCCTGCATCGGCCACCTTTCGCCGGAAGCGCTGGCGGGAGGTCCGTCCGGCAAACTGCGCGACGGCGACCTGATCGAAATTATCGTAGATCGTAACAAGCTCGAAGGGCACGTGAACTTCATCGGCGAAAACGGAGAAGTGTTCACGCCCGAAGAGGGACAGGTTCGTTTGGCAAAACGACCCTTCCGCAACGATCTGCGGCCCGATCCTGCGCTACCCGCCGACACACGTCTCTGGGCGGCTTTACAACAGGCGAGCGGCGGCATCTGGGGTGGATGTGTCTACGACCCGGAGGCCATCATCCGTAAGATCATCGATAGTGAAAACAAATAAAAAGATAGTCAAACCCAAAAAAGTAGTGCCTTCCGGGTACGGCTTACTGTAAGATAACTTCACGGTCCACGAGGATCTACGATGTCGAAACGCAAACCTGATCGGATGCTGGCCGAGGAACGGCGGCGTGAGATTTTACGGGTGCTGGGACAAAACGGCCGTGTGACGGTGGGGGAACTGGCGCAGCGGTTCGGCGTCTCTTCGGTAACGGCTCGCGGAGATCTGGACACTCTTTCGCAATCCGGGGCGCTGGTCCGTTCGCACGGGGGCGGGCTGCGGCCACTCACTGCCAAGCCGGAATATGCGCTGCGGGTGCGCACCGGCATTCGTCATGAAGAAAAGGAGCGGATCGCGCGGGCCGCGCTCGAGCTGGTTGCGCCCTGGCAGACGGTCATCCTTTGCACCGGTTCGACATCGGCGGAACTGGCAAGCCAGCTCAGCCAGAACTGTCCTGAACATCTCACGGTTATTACATACGCCTTAAATGTCGCCTCTATTCTGGCGGAAGTTCCAAACTTGTCATTGGTAATGTTGGGCGGGATACTGCGTTCCATTTCGAGCGCATTTGTCGGGCCCCAAGCCGAGCATATGATGGATTCGCTGCACGCCGATCACTGCTTTTTAAGCACGGTGGGGCTGGATACCGAGATCGGGTTAACCACGCTCGACATCATGGAAGCGCAACTGAACCGGCGAATGATGGCTGCCTCAGCGCAGGTAACGGTACTGGCCGATTCGAGCAAGTTCGGACGCCGCAGCGCGAACCGGATCGCCGGCTGGGATTCCATTCGGCGCGTGATCACCGATTCGGGGGCTCCGGCCGAAGATGTGGAAAAGTTGCGCGCCCGCGGCATCGAAGTTTGCCTGACCTAATCATCGAAAGCAGCCGCTTTCGATTACTTTCGTTTTTCTCTTGACAGCTTTTAGCCCTCCGAGTACAATTCCGTCATTCCTTCGGTTTACTACTAACTTTGAACTATGGAGGCTCGCGTGAACGAAGTAGCCGCCCTTACGAAATTTCCCGCCAGGAAGAATACCTTTCTTCTGGCTTGTTTCTGTCTGTTTACCGTGTGCGCTCCTCTCTACGGGCAAGAAGTCACCGCCGCCATCACGGGTAAAGTGATCGATCCGTCGGGCGCAGTAATCTCCGGGGCAAAGGTGGCGGCAACCGATACCCAGCGCGGCACGGTCTGGGACACCGAAACCAATGCAGACGGCGTTTATAACCTGCCTCGTGTGCCAATCGGCACCTATGACGTCAAGGTGACAGCGCCCGGTTTTCAGACCGCCGTTCAATCCGGCATTCATCTCCAACTGAACCAGGCGGCCCGTGTGGATCTACAGATGAGCGTGGGGAGCGTGTCGGAGACGATCGAGGTAAATGCGCTTCCGCCGCTGCTGCAAACCGAAACGACGCAGTTGAGCACAGTGCTCGACTCGCACACCAACGAAGCGCTGCCGCTCGCCACCCGCAACTATGTGCAGTTAACACTGCTTTCGCCGGGCAGCGTCCATCCCGATCCGAGTTCGTTTAAGAACGGACAGTCGACCGGCAGCGGCGGACGCCCCTACATCAACGGCAACCGAGAACAATCCAATAACTTTTTGCTGGACGGCGCCGACAATAACCAGGTGTCCGACAACGTCGTTGGCTATACGCCGAGTGTAGACGCTATCGCCGAGTTCAACATGATCACCCAGAACGCCTCGGCCGAGTTCGGCAATTTCCAGGGCGGAATCGTGAGCGTGAGCACGAAATCGGGGACGAACTCGTTTCATGGCGACGCGTTTGAATTTTTCCGTAACGACGTTTTGAACGCCAACGACTGGGCGTCGAAGTGGAACGGTAATCCACGGGCTGCGATCCGCTGGAATATGTTCGGGGGCGCCGTGGGCGGTCCGATTAAACGCGACAAGCTCTTCTTCTTCGCCGACTATCAGGGCGAGCGCTTCGATACGCCGACATCCGTCGGCAGCATCAGCGTGTTTACGGCGGCCGAGCGGCGCGGGGACTTCTCCGCTTTGTATGACACGAATCAAACGGGCGCCAGCAAGCCGATTCAGCTTTACAATCCTTTTTCTGTCACGAACGGACAACGTACGCCGTTTCCGAATAACCAGATTCCGATATCGCTGCTCGATCCGGTTGCCGCCAACCTCTTCTCGTCGCAATACTATCCACTGCCAATCAACAATAACCTGCGCAATAACCAGCTCAATGCAACCCGGGCGGCGACGAATGCCGATCAGGGCGATGCCAAGATCGATTGGAACATCAGTGACAAGGACCGTATGTTCGGCCGCTATTCGCAGAGCCAGGACTCGAGGCCAAGTAGTAATTCTTTCCCTCTGTTCTTTGGCAGCTTTTTCGACGTGCCCACACACAGCGGGGTGCTCGATTGGACGCGCACCGTTTCTCCAAGCCTGGTGAACGAAGCGCGTGTTGCCGTCAACTACACCGTTCTTCATAACGGCGGGACCGATAACGGTCTGGGCAATATCGCCGAAGACCTCGGCATTGCGGATGGCAACGATCGCGGACCGGGATTGCTGAGCCTCGGAGGTTTCGGTATCGCCAGCGGCCTCGGCAGCTCCAATATCGGCACGCAGCAACTTTTCGCAGACACGGTGATTCAGTACGAGGACGCTATCGTCTGGACCAAGGGCACGCATGCCATGCACATGGGCTTCCAAGGTTGGCGGCAGCGTATCAACACGTTCTATGCGGGCAATAACGGCCGCACGGGATTTATCAATTTCGACGGGCGTTTTACTGCAGGACCGAGCGTGACGGCGGTAGCCGATGCGGGTATTGGTCTCGCCGATGCCGACTTCTTCCTGGGGCTTCCAGTGGACATCGGACGCGGTGTGAACACGGGGACGTGGGGCCAGCGCGCCAACATCTTCTCGGCGTATTTCCAGGACAACTGGCGTGTAACCAGCAACCTGACGCTGAACCTCGGCCTGCGCTACGAGACGCACACGCCGTGGGTGGAAGTAAAAGACCGCCAGACGAATTTTGGCATGATCACCGGTTCCATCGAAACCGCAGGCCAGAGCAAGCTGTACAGCAACAATCGCGCGCTGTACAACAACTACAACGGCGGACTCGATTTTCAACCGCGCATCGGTCTCGCCTGGACTCCGGGCGGCGGCAGGACCGTGATTCGCGCGGCTTACACGCTCTCCTCCTATCTCGAGGGAACCGGGACGAATCTGCGGCTGCCTTTGAATCCGCCATTGAACGAAGAATTTGAAACGCGCTATGACACCGGCGGATTTATATTGCCCGGATCGCGCACCGGACAAGGGTTAACGATTCTCTCATCGCCGGGGGATCCCTTTGCCGGTGCAAACATTCGTTTGTGGAATCCGGACATCCAGCCGGCGGCATCGCAACAGTGGAATTTCTCGGTGCAGCGGCAATTCAACCAATCCACCACACTCCAGGCCGGCTATGTCGGACAGAAGGGAACGCATCTGATGGTCCCGATGCCGTATTTTCAACGGCAGTTGAATCCTGATGGTACGACTTCACCAAGCCCGTTCCTTTCGGGCAACCCGGCGCTCGCCAAGATTACGCAGATCTCCGGCACCGAATCGAACGGCAATATGAGCTACAACGCGCTGCAGGCCACGCTGCAGAAGCGGCTGGGCGGCGGGCTGCAGGCGCAAGTCGCCTATACGTATTCGAAATGCATGACGGATTCGAGCGGCTACTACGGCTCCTGGGGCGGACAGACTACGCCGACGTCACCTTACTGGCAAAATCTTTATGACAAGAAAGCCGAGTGGGGTCCATGCTACTACGACGTCACTCACACGCTGACCGCGTACGCGACGTATGAGCTTCCCCTCGGGCGCGATCGTAAATTCGGCAAGAGCATGCCTCGGGTAGTGAACGCGGTAGTGGGCGACTGGCAGGTAAGCGGTATCCTCAGCCTACATGGCGGTTTTCCGTTGACCATCTCCGGACCGGACAACTCGAATACCTCCTCGCGCGGCGCGCGCGCCGACTGCATTGCTCCTGCTCATGTTTTCGGCAAGCGTGACTCGCCGGTGGGCGGGTTTCAGTGGTTCGATCCCGATTCTTATGCGGCGCCGGCGAACGGTACATTCGGCTCCTGCGGTGTTGCAACGGTTCGGGGGCCGGGGCTGCACAGCTTCGATATGAGTTTACAGAAAGAATTTCCGTTTACCGAGCGCCAGAGACTCGAGTTGCGCGGTGAATTTATCAATTTGACAAACACGCCGATATTGAATTCACCCGGGAGCGGTCTCGGCAGCGGCCTCGGGCTGCTGCAGAGTTCGCAAGGCGCGCGCAATGTGCAGATCGGATTAAAATATTACTTCTGAGGTCACACTCGCTCACGGCTCCAGCTCGGTTTTCCGTTCTCCTGCTGCTGGCATGCGGTTTGATCAGTGCGCAAACACCGGCCGGGCGTGAGATGCAGCTCGGCCTGCAGCTGGCTGAAAGCGGCAAATGCGCGGAGGCGCTGCCGCATCTGAAAAGAGCGCGCGGCACAACGAACGAGCAGAAAATGGATATCGGGAATTCGGGCGTGCACTGCGCCATGCTGCTCAACCGGACCGACGACGCACTCGATTTCCTACGCGTCTTACGGCGTGAATTTCCGCGCGACCCGGCAGTGCAGTTCCTGAGCGTGCACGTGTTCTCCGACCTTTCGATCCGCGCCTCGCAGGAGATGCTGTTTACCAATCCGTCGGCCTACCAGGTGCACCAGCTCAACGCGGAAGCGCTCGAAACGCAAAGCCGCTGGGACGACGCCATGTCGGAATATCGAGCAGTGCTCGAGAAGAATCCGAAGCTGCCGGGCATCCATTACCGCATCGGCCGGCTGATTCTCTCAAAACCGAAGGCCGCGACGACGTTTGCCGACGCCAAAAAAGAATTCGACGAAGAACTGGCTATCAATCCCAACAATCCCGGCGCAGAATACGTGCTGGGCGAAATGGCGCGGCAGCAGGATCAATGGCGGGAGGCGATCGAGCATTTCGGAAAAGCGGTGACGCTCGATAACGGGTTCGCCGATGCGCTTATCGGTCTGGGACGCTCGCTGACGGCAGCCGATAAACCCGAACAGGCCATCGAACCGCTGGAACATGCTGCGCGCTTGCAGCCCGAAAATCCGGCTGTCCATTATCATTTGGCCATTGCGCTGCGCCGTGCAGGCAAGAAGGACGAAGCCGATAAAGAATTTGCAGTCTATAAGCAGACTTCAGAGCGGGCGCGCGAAATGACGCATGACGTGCAGGCCGGCGTGCTCGGCCCGCAGCAGGTGGATCCGCAAGAGCATTAGCAGGCCGGCGTGCGTGTCGTTCTCATTTGGCTGATCGCTGTTGGAGTTTCGGCGCAAACTGCGCAATTCAGCAACGTCACAAAGAGCGCGCAGATCAGCTTTGTCCATCAGAAAGCGAGCCAGCGCATCTCGACCATTCTGGAAGAAGCAGGACCGGGCGTGTGCGTAGCCGACTTTAACGGCGACGGTCTTACGGATATCTACTTCGTCAATGGGCGCGATCTGTACGATCGTGGGATTGTTTTGAAGAACGCACTGTATCGCAACAACGGCAACGGCACGTTCACCGACGTTACCGATAAAGCCGGCGTTCCCGGCAGCGGCTATGGGCTTGGCTGTGTCTGGGGCGATTACGACAACGACGGACATCCCGATCTGTACGTAACGCAGTACGGCAAAAACATTCTGTATCGCAGCAACGGAGACAGTACGTTTACCGATGTCACAGCCCAGGCGCATGTCGATGGCACCGATTTGGGCACGGTTTTTCACACCGGCGCGACATTTTTCGATTACGATCGCGACGGCAAGCTCGACCTCTATGTGGGTGGTTATGCGAACTTCACACCGAAGAGTCAGCGCAACTGCAAAATCGGCTTCGGCGTGCTGACGAGTTGCCTGCCTGCCGTGTATGGCGGCTCGCCGGATGTTCTGTATCACAACAATGGCGATGGCACGTTCACCAACGTGACCAAAGCGGCGAAGATTTATCAGCCGAAAGGTGTGAACCTTTCCGTGCAGGCGATCGACTACGATAATGACGGCTGGCCCGATCTGTTTGTGGCGAACGACGGGATCGAAGCGTATCTCTATCACAATGAGCGTAACGGCACGTTCAGCGAAGTAGGCCTCGCGAGCGGGATGGCGCTTACCGCCGATGGCGCAACCATGGCGGCCATGTGTATTTCGCTGGGCGATTACGATAACGATGGCCTGCTCGATCTGTACATCTCTGACTTCCAGCTTGCTTCCGACCATGTTTGGCGCAATGTCGGGAAGGGCTTTTTTCAGGAAGTAAGTGAAGGCGCAGGCGTGCGCGCGGCCACCCGCAACGTGCTCAGTTTCGGCGGCGGCTTTTTCGATTATGACAATGACGGCTGGCTTGATGTTTTTATCGCCAACGGGCACGTGTATGAGGAAGTCGAGAAGACGAGCCCCGATATCCGTTATAAGCAGATCAATTCGCTTTTTCACAATGAGCGAAACGGGAAATTTACGGAGGCTTCAAAATCCGTTTCCGGCGATGGATTTGCCACCCCTTACGCGGGTCGCGGCGTAGCCTTTGCGGACTTCGATAATGACGGCAATGTCGATCTGGTGGTCGCGAATAATAACGATCCGCCGCTGCTGCTGCGTAATTCGGGCATATCGGGCCGGCACTTCGTTACGCTCCGGCTGATTGGCACAAAGAGCAATCGCGATGCGATGGGCGCGCGGGTAACTCTGCGGACAGGCAGCGTAACGCAAATTCGAGAGGTGGCGGGCGGGGGTAGTTACCTGTCGCAAAGCGATCTGCGCGTACACTTCGGGCTGGGCGAGGCGAGCAAAGCAGATGCCGTCGAAATCGCCTGGCCGAGCGGCGCGAAACAAGTGATCCACGATCTCGTTGTAGATCACTTCTATACCATCGAAGAAGAGAAGAGCCCGCACTAGGTCTTAACCTCATAGATGGAGTTTTACGAGGCTTTCGCCTGCGTCAGAAGCCATTGCAAGTAGTTCGCCACTTCCGAGGCGCCTTCGCGCGGCGCCCACGGTGCAAAATCTTTGTCATTAGCCGCCGAGTAGGGGCCGGGCTTCACCTCGAAACAAATGGCGTATTCACTTAAGACCGCCATCGTGTGCCAAACACCCGGTTGAATATCGATCCCAATCGGATCCCGCCCAAGAACCGTCGTGCTCAGCACGCCTCCGGTATCGTCGAATGTGAAAAACACCGCCTCGCCCGCCAGAATAAGAAAAGATTCACTTTTGGGCGGATCGAGGTGACGGTGCGGCGCCACGTAGGTGCCGCGTAGCATGACGTTGAGAAATCGATGCGGATTCTCCTCCATGCTGCGATGGAAATTGTGGTTCGTTCGCAAACGCGGCGACCGCCGGGCGCGTTCAATGAGTTCCTCAAAGAGTCCCGAATCAAGGGTCTGGATATCCGGATTCATGACTAGAGAATATTGACGGCGCGAGCCGCGAGCAGCGCGATCGTGCCAAGCGAGATAATGCTTTGGATCATCATGAGAATTTTCGCCCAGCGCGAGAGCACCGGAACATCGGTCGGTGAAAATGCCGTACTCGCGTTGAAAGCCAGGAACAAATAGTCGACGAAGCCCGGCTTCCATTTCTTGTAACCGGCGGCAAGAGCGGGAGGCAGCATCATTTGCGGAAACAGGAAGTCGCCTTCCGTATGAAGAGTACGGTTCTCGCGCAGCGTCGGACCGCCGGCGTCGAGACGCCAGTACCAGGAGGCAAAGATCAGGATATTACTGCACCAGAGCGCGGCTGCGCCACGCAAAAGCTCTGTCGGCGATTCCCGTTTTTCAAGCAGTCCGCTGATCAGCATGCCGAGCGACCAGATCACGGCGGCGGTGACGAGGCCGGAAAGCAGTAATCCCAGAACGAAATGCAGGCGTGCATGTCCGGCGCGCCGTGCAGCCACGATAGGAATCAGCAGGACGACAATGACGGCCAGCAGCAGCCAGTTAGGCCCGGCGGCGAGCCGTTCGGGAAGAGCGTAGTAGAGGCCGCCGGTTGCGAGCAGCGCCAGCATAGCGGCCCAGCGCGGGTCGGTTGCGCGGGGCGCTTTCGATGAATCATTTTTGGGCGAAGACATTTTCAGGACGAGTTTACGACGTTTGTAACTTCGATCGAGTCGCTATGATGGCCGGATGCCGGCTAAGATTCTGCCCATCGTTCAGGTAGGTGAACCTGTGTTGCGCGAACGCGCGCGCGAGCTTTCAAGGCGAGAAATCCAGAGCCGCGAAATTCGCGATCTTATCCGGAATATGCGGGAAACGATGTACAAGGCGCCGGGAGTGGGATTGGCTGCGCCGCAGATCGGACAGTCGCTTCAACTTGCTGTCATCGAAGACAAGGCTGAATACCTGAAGGATGTACCGGCGGAGACGCTGCGGGAACGAGAGCGGCGCCCGGTGCCCTTCCAGGTGATTATCAACCCGAAGATTACGTTGAAAGAAGGAACGCCGGTCGAGTTTTTTGAAGGCTGTCTGAGTCTTGCCGGGTTTACGGCGATTGCTCCGCGCGCGCGGGCCGTGCGTGTCGAGTGCCTGGATGAAAACGGCAACGAAAGAATTATCGAAGCCTCGGGCTGGTACGCGCGCATTCTGCAACACGAAATCGATCACTTGCATGGGACCATCTATATCGACCGCATGCAGCCGCGCACGTTCATGTCGGTCGAATTATTTAACCGGCATTGGAAAGAGAAGCCGCTGGCCGAGATTCGACAATCACTGTGTCTTGCCCCCGAATCGCTGGTTGACATAGCCGGGAAGGACGGTTAAGCTCTTCCTTAGAAGAGCTAAGGGACTGCTGTGATGCCGGGCGAATCAACGGAGCGCTTACCCCCGGGCACTCTGCATCTGCTGGTTTTGCGCGTGCTGGCAGCGGGCTCGATGCATGGGCACGGCATCAGCCAGCGCCTAGCGGAGCTTTCCGGCGACTGGCTGCAACTGGA
>DATBGM010000170.1:0-25347 GCA_036557945.1 Bryobacteraceae bacterium
TCGGTTTCGAACTGGTTACTTCCACGAGAACAATATGCCCTTGATCATCCTAAGCCCTACGCCGAGCGCTTTGCGATTATCGGTGTTGCCGCCCTTGCTGACGCCCCAGCGCTGGTGAAAGGTGATGGGGCATTCCACAAGTGTAAAGCGGTGCCTCAACGCAGTATCGAGAAAATGCGCGTTGAATTCCAGATTCACGTCAGAATCGAGCAGCGGTAACAAGCGTTTCAAAGCGCTGTTACGGCATAGCTTGTAAGTAGTTCCAACGTCAGTAAAAGTACCTTGTCCGACGTATTTCGCTTCGAGTAACTTGCCCACCGCGAAATTACCGTAAAACATGAAGGTCGTCAATTGCGTTTCCCGCTCGCGTAACTGCTCGACGATGCGCGTTCCGTTCACAATCTCGGCATGCGGGATATAAGCCATGAACTTATCGATATCGAAGGCGCGGAAGGTCATGTCCCCCTCGCATAACAGCGTAAGATCGGTGTCGGTTTGCGCCAGGCCTTCGCTGAGCGCGCGGAACACGCATTTTCCATAGCCGGGCTGCTTTTCCAACGCCACTATTGCGCCCGCTTCGCGCGCCAATTCGCTCGTGCGATCCCGACTGTTGTTATCCACGACGACTACTCTGCGGACAAGGGGATGACTTAAAAAGTCGCGTACGGATTCGCCGATGCTCTCCTCGTCGTTATAAGCGGTGAGGACCACGGTCAAACTTCTGTTTCGTACCTCGTCGAAAGTAACAAGGCGATGCTGGCGCTTTGAGGGCAGGAGAATGAAGAGATCCGCCAGGATCAAAATGACGGCGATAACGACTGCGATACTGGCGGGCAGCAGCACGGCGGCCGTTACCAGCTGCAGCGGCCACGGATTGCCGAGCAACAATAGCAGCGTCGCTAATCCGCCTGCAATACAGTAGAGGACAAAAGCCGCGACCGCGAAAACAATGCCGTAAAGCAGCAGATGTCCGCCGGCCGGTTCAGCAGCGCGCGCCCTGCTTGTCACGTTTTCACTCATCTAAAATGGGCCGCACCTGTTGAGAAAAATGGTGGGCGCGACAGGACTCGAACCTGTGACCTCCTGCGTGTGAAGCAGGCGCTCTAACCAACTGAGCTACGCGCCCGCGAAGGGCTCTTCTGATTTTAAACTACGAGCGACAGCAGTAAATCCCGGATATCATCACTCAGGAGCACGTCAGCACGCTTTACCGGAGGAAGCATGAAAAACCTATGGATCGCACTCCTTGCCGCCGCATCGTTATTTGGCCAGGGCGCGCCGCCGCAAGCATCTGCGGACCAACCGTATACGATGGAATACTATTACAAGACGCAGTGGGGAAGGCAGCAGGAGTTTCTGCAACTGTTCCTGAAGAACCACTATCCGCTGCTCAAGAAGCTCGTCGAGACCGGGCGCGTGGTTTCCGTAAAGATCGAAACGCCGGCCAATCATCTGCCGGAAGAAGAACGGTGGGATTACCGGGTCACGATCCGGTTCAAGAACTCGACGCTCGCGACCAGTGCAAATCCAGCCGAGGAATCGCTGATCAAGCAGCTTTGGCCGGATCAGGAAACTTACAAACGCGAAGAGCAGCGGAGATTTGAAATTCTGTTAGCGCACTGGGATCTCCCGGTGACGGATATAACGCCTCAGAACAAGTGACTCTGTGCGCTCCAGCCTGGGAACGCAAGACGCGGCTGGTCAGCTTAATGATGGCGCAGAGAACGTGGGCGCGTAAACGGCACAAACTCCTGCAAAAGGTTGTAGGCGAGGTCTGCGCCGAGTCCGTACACGCCGCGCAGCAGGCCGTCGCCAACCGAGCCATTGCTTGCAGGCTGCCAGGTGTTGACGAGCTGCGCCGAACCAAAGGTGCTGATGACGCGGCCGTAGGCGAATGAGCTGTGGCCGGTATCGGTTTTGCAAATGAAGACCTGCTTCAGTGCGTTCACAAAGCGCGCTTTCTTGGGCTGACCTTCCGACGGAAAGTAGCGCGGATCTTCATGCAGAGCGGATTCGAGAACGAACGCGAAACTCTGGCGCGCGAGGTTGCCGGCGAGACCCGAAGCGTAGCGCTTGGCGAAACCTTCCACACCGCCGCCCCAGGCGTACGGAGTTCCGGTGGCCTGGCCGATAGCCGCGCCCACCAGGGAGCCGCCCAGTCCGCGCAGTCCGATGCTCTGCACAATGCGGTAATCGAATTTATCTGCCACCGTGAACGGCGGGGCGGAGACGGTATTCGGCAGACTCAGCGGTCCATCGGCTTGTGAGGAGGGAAGCTGCCCCGGCTCAGGAGGTTTTTGCTGAGGAAAGGCGGTAAGCGCGACAGCAAGAAGCGCCAGAGGCGCTAGTTTCAGCATCTCCCTTCATTAACGCACGTTTGCTTACAATTCGGGCTGCTGGAAGAGTCGTATGCCTGCCACACCGGCAGCCCCGGCATCCAGACACTGCGCAGCGTTGAGCCAAGTTATGCCTCCAAGCGCGAAAACAGGCTTACCGAGCTTGCATGCAGAACGCAGTGCGTCCAGGCCGACGGGCTCGCCTTTCCCTGGTGTTTCAAAAACAGGACCAAAGGTGACAAATGCAGCGTCGGCGCTTTTCACTTCGGCTACTGTGTGACACGAGCGGGCGATAAGCAGGCCGGACAGGGCGCCTGTGAAAACCTGGCGAGGTGCAGAGGCGGGAAGATGGACGCCATCGCAGCCGGCGGACAGCGCAACATCGGCGCGCGTGTTTAGCAGAATTTTTGCCGGCGATGGTTTGTGCAGTTCGCTGTTACGCAGATCGACTACGCTGCGCGCGAATTCGAAGAGCTCGCGAGCGGAAACGTCTTTCTCGCGAATTTGAATGAAATCGACGCCGAGATGCAATTGATCGCGAATAATTTCGAGCAGCGGGCGGAAGCCTCCGACGGATTTTCGATCGGTGATGTAGTAACGCTTCATGCTCCGGTAAAAGCGACAGCAGAAGCGGGCGCCGACAGGGTAAGACGCTCGCTGCCGGCATATTCGGCATGCTCGGCTTCAGAAAGTATGACGGAAAAGCCGTGCTCGAGGGAAACGCGCACACCGAGCGGAGAGCGAGAGACGTCTTCGATACGCAAAGTGAGGCGGTTCCTGGCTGCTTCGCGAGGATCGCGAAGCACCGTCATCTCGGAGCGGCGCAGGCAAACGAAGCCGCTATCGCCGATCAGGTGGCCGGGAAAGTAGGGACCTTCGATCTCCTGTTCGAAAAGACGGAGGCGGCTGCGGTTCTGTGCGGGATTGAGCGCCAGAATCTCAGCGGGTCCGATATTGTAAATGCCGAGCAGGCGCGCGACTTCAACCGTTGCCGGTTTTTTGAGCACTTCCTCACGGGCAGCATATTGCAGCAGGCGTCCGTCCTCGAGCACGGCGATGGAATCGCCGAGCTCACAGCATTCTTCGATGTCATGGCTGACCAGCAGGACAGGAATATCGACGCGCTCGCGAAGAGAACGGAGCAGATCCCAGAAGGCGAGGCGCAGGCGGAGATCGAGACCGCGCGATGGCTCGTCAAGGAGGAGCAGGCGCGGCTCGGTAATGAGCAGGCGGGCCAGTGCGGCGCGCTGCTTCTGTCCGCCGGATAGTTGCGCCGGCTTGCGATCGGCGAGCAAGGCGAGATCAAAGGTGTCGAGAAGTTCGTTGGTGCGGCGATGAAGAAGCAGGCGGTTTGCGCCCGCGCTCGAGGCGGCAAAGCGCAGATTCTGGCGCACGGTCATGTGCGGAAAGAGTGCGTGGTCTTGAAAGATGTAGCCGCAACGGCGGCGCTCGGGAGCGAGATGGATATTGGCTGCTGCATCGAAATAGAGGCGATCGTCCACCAGGATGCGGCCTTCATCGGGGCGGACGAAGCCGCCAAGACAATTCAACAGCAGCGTTTTGCCCGCGCCGCTCGGCCCGAGAATAGCGGAGATACCCGCTGGCGCTTCGAAGTGGATATTCAGCTCAAAAGCGGGGGAATCTCGCACCGCTGGCAATCTGCGGACTATACGGGCGTCGATGTGTTTCATCGATTAGGAGCGCGTGAGATATGACTGGCCGGCCATAACAGCGCGAGAGTTACGGCCGAAACGAGTAAGACGAGAACGCGCGCGACGCGGCCGTCACCGGATTCAATGGCTTCATAGATCGCTACAGAGAGGGTCTGCGTCTGGCCAGGGATGTTGCCGGCGAGCATGATCGTGACGCCAAAATCTCCGAGCGAGCGCGCGAAAGCGAGAGTTGCGAGCGCGCTCAGCCCGCGCCGCGCCAGCGGCAAAGTAATGTGCCAGAACGTGCGCCATTCGGAGGCGCCGAGGCTGCGGGCCGCCCATTCGAAGCGGTAATCAACACCTTCCAGAATGGCTCTTGCGGCCTTAATGTAAATAGGCGCGGAATGGACGAAAGCGGCAACTACGGCCGCCTGCCATGTGAAGACCAGCGGATGACCGAACACCGTTTCGTAGATGTGTCCAAGCGGGGATGCACGGCCAAGCAAAACGAGCAGGTAATAGCCGAGCACGGTTGGGGGGAGGACAAGCGGCAGAGTGACGAGCGAATCGAGCAGGCTTTTGCCGCGAAAGCTTTTGTGCGAAAGCAGGTAGGCGAGAAATGTGCCTACGGTGAGAACGAGCAAAGTGGCTAAGGCCGCCACGCGCAGGCTGAGCCAGAGCGGAAACCAGTCGATGGGCGCCTGCATGGGCCTAGGCAGCAGCCAGCTGTTGCCGCCGTTCGTATTCCTTTTTCAGATTGATGTAAACGACTTTTAAGAGCGCGATGACGGGAACGGAAAAGAACATACCGGGAATGCCGCCGATCTGCTCGCCGGCGAGCACGCCGAACAGAACAAGCAGCGGGTGAATTTCGAGCCCGGCCTTCATCAGGTATGGATTTAAAAGATAGTCCTGGAAGACGCGATAGACGCCGAAGAAGATGAGAATGGCAAGCCAGGCGCCGGAGCCAGTCGCAAAGGAAACGATCAGAAGCAGCACCAGACCGAGAGCAGGACCAACCACCGGAATAAACTCGAGCACACCGGCGATGCCTGCCAGCAGAAGCTCGTAGGGAACGCCGACAATCCTCAGAAACAGCGAGTAAGCGGCAAATGTAATGATGGCGAGAATAACCAGCGCGCGGATGTAGTGCTTCAGCACAAGGTGCATGTCAGTGAGAATGCGGCGCAGGATGTTGCGATCCTGCTTCTCCTCAAGCGTTCCGATGAGGCTGCGCACGATGGTTTCTCCATCTTTGAGGAAGAAGAAAGCGAAGATCGGAAGCAGGATAAGCGGCAGCAGCAGGCTGACACCTGAGAGCAGACGCGTGCCGGCCTGCTGGAGGAAGGGCATGATGCTGGCGCCCAGGTTGGTTGCTTCGCGGCTTGCGACCGCTACAATCTGTTCGCGCAGCGGGTCAAGCCATTGCGGAAGCGCCATGTGGGCTAATTGTCCCTTGCCGACCAGCCCAGGCAGGCTTGTGACGAGATTGGAGGCTTGCGTAACGATGCGGGGAATCAAGGCAAAACCGGCGCCGACCAGCGCGCCGATGAGCAGTACGTACACAATGGCGAGCGCGAGCGCACGGCGCTGCTGCGTGAAGTAGCGCCCTACCAGCGTGACCAGCGGAGACAACATGTATGCGAAGAAGATGGCAGCGGCAAACAGCAGCAGCGTTTCGCGAATCGTATAGACCAGAACAAGGAGCAGACAGAACAGGAACGTCGTCCAGATGATCCTGAGCGCCCTGTAATCCAGGCCAAACATCATTGTTAGACTAGCAGGAGTTTCGGATTCGCGAGATTCTTGGGAGCGGCTACCGGAGCATATGCCGGTAAAGACTTCAGGGCGTGACTTGAGAGAAGAAATGCGCGTGCTGGCGGAGCTCGAAGAACGGCTGCGCCAGGGCGGTGGTCCGGCTAAGATCGAAAAGCAGCACCGCGACGGAAAGCTGACGGCACGCGAGCGCATTGCGCAGTTAGTTGATCCGGACACCACATTTTTAGAGATCGGGCTGCTGATCGCCTACGACCTGCACAAAGGGCAGGCGCCGGCAGCAGGTGTTGTGACGGGTGTCGCACGAATCGAGGGGAGACCGGCAGTCGTTGTTGCAAATGACGCAACCGTAAAAGCCGGCGCGTGGTGGCCCGAGACGATTACCAAGATTCTGCGTGCGCAGGAGATTGCGATGCGCAACCGGCTGCCGATCGTTTACCTGGTGGATTCGGCGGGCGTGAATCTGCCGCTGCAGGATGGAATTTTCCCTGGGCAGTACGGCGCGGCGCGTATCTTTTATTACAACTCGCTGATGCGGCGCAGGCTGCGCATTCCGCAGATCGCGGCGGTCATGGGACCGTGCATCGCGGGAGGCGCTTATCTGCCTGCTTTAAGCGACGTAATCATCATGGTCGAAAAGGTCAGCTTCATGGGTTTGGGCGGACCGAACCTGGTGAAAGGCGCGGTCGGGCAGGTGACCGACGCTGAAACATTGGGCGGGGCGAGGATGCACACGACGATCAGCGGGGTCGCGCATTACCGGGCGGCGGATGACGCAGAATGCCTCGCGCTGATCCGCCGTCAATTCGAGCAGATGCCTGCACCGCGCGATCGGAGAAAAGAAGCAGCGTATGAGCCGAAGCTGCCCGCGGAGGGACTTTACGACGTGTTGCCGCGCGATCACCGCCTGCCGTACCGGATGGAGGATGTACTCGAACGCGTACTTGACGAAGGCGAGTGGATCGAGTTTCAACCGGAGTTTGCTCCGGAATTCTTCTGCGCGACGGCCAGGCTGGCGGGACGAACGATAGGTGTGATCGCAAACCGGCGGGGTTTTCTGAACACAGCGGCCGGACCGCGCGTCGGAGGGATCGTTTACACGGAATCGGCGCGCAAGGTGGCCTATTTTGTCGAGAATGCGGAGCGCAGGAGACTACCGCTGCTGTATGTGCAGGACGTGTCCGGATTCATGGTGGGGGTGAACGCGGAAGCGGAAGGCATTATTCGCGCGGGAGCGGAGATGGTAGAAACCATGGCGTGCGCGACCGTACCGAAGCTCGTTCTGACCGTGAATCATGCAAGCGGCGCCGGCTATTACGCGATGGCGGGGCAGGGTTTCGATCCGAATTTCACGTTCTGCTGGCCCACGGCGCGGATCGGCGTCATGGAAGGCGATTCGGCGATCCAGGCAATCTATGGGCCGGAATTGGAAAAGCTGAAAACGGCGGCGAAACCAGTACCGCTCGAGCTTCAGGACAAGATTTCGCGCACGCGCGAGGACTATGAGCGATGGCTCGACGCGAAATATGCCGCCGCGCGCGGGCATTGTGACGCGGTTATCGATCCCGCAAGAACGCGGGACATTTTAGATTTCGCTTTCGATGCAGCCTGCGCCGAGGAGCACACGGATCATCTACCGATTGAGGTCTTAAAACAGTGAGCGTTCATGTACTCGCGACAAAGAAGCACCGTGTTCTGCACATCACGCTGAACCGTCCGGAGAAGCGGAATGCATTGACTCTGGAGATGTCGGTAGCCATTACGGACGCGATTCGGAAAGCGCAGGAAGCTCCGGATATCGGCTGTATTCTGATCAGCGCGAACGGCCCGGTTTTCTGCGCCGGCATGGACCTGGATGAAGCAAGCGAGTTGCATGAGAAGAAACTGGAAGAAGCGCATGATGAGCTCTTCAGTATCGGAGCGCAATCCCTAAAGCCGATCGTAGTGGCCGCGAACGGAACCGCGTTGGGCGGCGGGCTGGGACTGGTGGCGCAAGGGCATGTCGTGTTAGCAACCGAAGGCGCGGTCTTCGGATTGCCGGAAATTCGGATTGGTTTATGGCCGTTTCTGGTGTACCGCTCGGTAAGCGCGGCGCTCGGCCCGAGGCGAACCCTGGAACTGAGCCTGACAGGGCAGCCGTTTCACGCCGAGGAGGCGTTTGAGTGGGGACTGGTTTCGCGCATTTGTCCTCCGGCGGAAATTGCGGATCGCGCGCGCTCGCTAGCACGGCAGATTGCGAAGGTGAGTCCACAAGCCGTGGCGTGCGGGATGCGGTACGTGCGCGACGCGGCCGAAAAATCGTGGAGCGACGCCGGCAAACTGGCAGCGGAACTGCGTGCCGAGTTAATGGAGAGTGCGGATTTCCGCGAAGGCTGCCTGGCGTTTAAGCAAAAACGGGAAGCGCGCTGGCCGAGCATGCCGGCGGGCTTTTACGAAGCGAGTGAGAACGCGCATTAAGAGCGCGCTGCTGGTTTTATGCGCGGGGCCGCTAGTGGCTGCTCCTGTCTTCTATCGCGATGTGCTGCCGGTGTTGCAGGCGCATTGTCAGGGCTGTCACAGGCACGGCGAGATGGCGCCCATGCCGCTTGAAACATATGAACAGGTAAAGCCGTTCGCCAAAAGAATTGCTAGTGTGACAAGCGCGCGTGTGATGCCGCCCTGGTTTGCCGATCCGTGCTGCGGTAAGTTTGCCAACGATCCGTCCTTGAAAGCAGAAGAGATCGCAATGTTCGCAGCATGGGCCGATGCGAAGGCGCCAGCAGGGGACCGGCAGGATGCACCCCCGGCACGGCATTGGACTGAAGGCTGGAACATCGAAAGCCCCGATAAGGTTTTTGTCATGCCGGCGGCGAAACAAATACCCGCAACCGGCGACGTGCCGTATCAATACATCATTCTTCCAACCGGGTTAAAAAAGGACGAATGGGTACGCATGTCGGAGATCCGCCCGGGGAATCGCATGGTTGTGCATCATGCCGTCGCTTATATCCGCCCGCCGGGATCGCAGTGGTTGAAAGGCGCGCCGGTTGGAAAAGCATTCAGCGCCGACGATCTCGCCACACCGGAGCTGCGGCGCGATGCGATGTGGACCACGAGTGACATTCTGCTCGTGTACGCACCGGGAAGTCTGCCTGACGCGTGGCCGGACGGCTTCGCGAAACTAGTGCCGGCCGGATCCGATATCGTCCTGCAGATGCACTACACGACACACGGGCACGCAACTGAAGACCGCACGAGCGTGGGCCTGGTTTTTGCAAAAGGCGCGCCGAAGAAACGTGTGCTGACCTTGCAGCTCACAAACGATTCGTTCGTGATTCCGCCGGGCGAGCCGGACTACCGAGTCGAGGTGCACGGCACGCTGCCGAACGATGCGCTACTGTTGAGTTTTTTTCCGCATATGCATCTTCGCGGCAAGACTTTCGAATACAATCTGGTTGCTCCGCACGGGCGTATTCGCACGTTACTGCGCATCCCGCATTACGATTTTTTCTGGCAGCTCAGCTACCGCCTGGCCGAGCCGCTTCCGCTAAAGGCGGGAACGGTATTACAGGCAATCGCCACTTTCGACAATTCGAAAAATAATCCGCACAACCCGGATCCGGATGCGGAAGTGCGCTGGGGTGAGCAGACCTGGTCGGAAATGATGGTCGGCTTCTTTGATGTGGCGGTCGATCCGGCTATCGACAAGGACAGATTTTTTGTGCGCAAGCGGCGACTGGTCCAATAAATCTAACCCTTTCCCCTCGGGCGGAACTCTTCGACTTCAAAAGAGTAGCGAACGATAGCGCGCAGTTCTTCGAGCGAGTTGATCTGTCCGGTGCCGAGCGCCTGCGTCAGCGCATTTCCCGCGGCGGTGGCTTCGGCCGGCCCGGCGATGACGCGGCGGCCGGTGATGTCGGCAGTGAGCTGATTCAGCAGACGGTTGCGCGAACCGCCGCCGACAATATGGATCACTTCGAGTGATTTTCCCGTGAGGCGCTCCAGCGACTCGAGCACTTCGCGGTAGCGCAAAGCCAGGCTGCGCAGCACGACGCGGCTGATCGAGGCAGGATCAGCCGGGACCTGCTGTCCGGTTTGGGCGGCATAGGCGGCGATTTGTTTCGGGTAGTCGCCGGGTGCAACGAACTGTTCGAGATCGAGCACCGTTTCGCAAGGCGCGGCGGCTTCCGCTTGCGCCATCAGATCGGCGTAGGAAAGGTCAAGTCCCTGCCGCTGCCACGCTCGCCGGCACTCCTGCAGAACCCACAATCCGGGGATGTTCTTGAGAAAACGAATGGTGTTGCCAACTCCGACTTCATTGGTGTAATTTGCTTCCAGCGATTCTGTGTTGATGAGCGGCGTTTCGAGTTCCACACCCATTAACGACCATGTGCCGGAACTGATGAAACACCAGTTACCGTCGCGCGCCGCGGGTACGGCAGCAACGGCGGAAGCCGTGTCGTGCGAGCCAACCGTGAACACAGGCGTTTCGTGTTCGAGCCCGCACTGCTGCATGACGTGCGGCAGCAAGGGGCCAAGCTCCGTACCCGGGTCAAGAAGCTCGCCAAGAAAACCGGCATGAATACCAAGCTGCCGCAGCATATCGGTAGTGAAACAGCGGCGGACGGGATCGTAAAACTGCGACGTGCTGGCTATGGTGCGCTCGCAGGCGGCGACATCCGTAAGGAAGTAGTTAAAGAGATCCGGCATAAACAGCAGATCGGCCGCCATATCGAGGAGCCGCGCATCTTGCCTGTAAAGCGCATGAAGCTGGTAAAGCGAATTGATCTCCATGAACTGAATGCCGGTCTGGCGGAAGATTTCTTCGCGCGGCACGGAGGCGAATACGTGTTCAAATGCGCCATGCGTGCGAGTGTCGCGATAGTGCCGCGGATTGTCGAGCAGCGCGCCGCTCGCATCCAGGAGGGCAAAATCGACGCCCCAGGTATCCACGCCAATGCCATCCAGTTCATCGCTTTGGGTGATTGCCGAGCGCAATCCTTCACAGATTTCATGAAAAAGACGAAGCGTATCCCAGTAGAGACCGGAAGGGAGGCGAACCGGAACATTGGGAAAACGATGGACTTCGGTGAGCTCGAGCCTGTGCTGAGCGAGGCGGCCGAGCATGGCGCGCCCGCTCTCCGCGCCCAGGTCCAAAGCAAGATAGCGCCTGGTCATTTGCAGCGAGTATATCGTTCGAGCAGAGATGACACGAGTCCCGCAACAGCATTTATACTGATGCCAAGCAGCGCGAAGCCATGGTGGAGCTCTGACCGATGAAAAACAGCCCCGATGTCGAGGAATTGCTGCATCGCCTGGCTCCGCTTGATCCGGAACGGCGCGCGGAGTATTTCAAGGAGCATCCGACCGACCCGAACTTACGGCGCGAAGTGGAAACTTTGCTGGCCTCCGACGAATGGAGCGATTCCCGGCTGCGCGAATTCTTTGCGTTTACGAGCGGCCTGATGGCCGGCATGGTATGCGGTCCGTACCGCCTGCGCGAACCAATCGGCCGCGGCGGCATGGGCGAGGTGTGGCTGGCTGAGCGCGTGGACGGCCTGATCAAGCGGCCCGTTGCGTTGAAATTGCCGTCTTCCGGTATTCACGCGCCGCAATTTGCGGAGCGCGCGCACCGGGAGCGGGACATTCTGGCGGGCCTGGTGCATCCGGGAATTGCGCGCTTATACGACGCAGGCGTGTCGGACGACGGCCGCCCCTTTCTTGCGCTCGAATATGTCGAAGGAATCAACCTGACGACGTATTGCGAAGAGCGGCGGCTGCCCTTGCACGAGCGGCTTAACCTTTTTCTGCAGATTCTCGGAGCGGTTCAATATGCACATTCGCGCCTGGTCATTCACCGGGATTTGAAGCCGTCGAATATTCTGGTCACCGCAAAGGGCGAAGTAAAGCTGCTGGATTTCGGAATCGCAAAGCTGATGACCGAGGGCGAAGCAGCCGAAACAGAGCTGACACGTCTGGGAGGGCGGGCATTAACTTTGCACTATGCGTCGCCGGAACAGATTTCCGGTCAGGCGGTAACGACCGCGTCGGACGTTTTCACGATGGGCATTGTGCTTTGTGAGTTGCTGGCCGGCGCACGGCCCTTTGTCCCCAAGCGCGATACCAACTGGGCCTTGGAAGAAGCTGTTCTGACACTCGATGCCAGGCGTCCGAGCCAGTCCGTCACCAGCGAAGCACAGGCATGGGCGCGGTCTACAACGGTTCGCAAATTGAAAGCGGCGCTCGAAGGCGATTTGGACCAGATCGTCTTGAAGGCGCTCGAAAAGAATCCCGAGAGACGCTATCCGACAGCCGATGCATTTCGCGCCGACATTGAACGCTATCTCGCGGGAGAAGCGGTCGAGGCGCGGCCGGCGAGCGGCTGGTACCGCCTGCAGAAGTTCGTTCGGCGAAACAAGCTCGCGGTCGCCTCGGCTGCTGCCGTGATGTTTGCGCTGGCGGCGGGTTTGAGCGTAGCTTTATGGCAGGCGCGAATCGCACACATGGAGGCGCGCACGTCGTCCGCGGTAGAGGAATTCATAACAGATATTTTCCGAGCGAACAGCCGCGACCATCCCGATCCGCTGAAAGCCCGGCAGACAACGGCGCGCGAGCTGCTCGACATCGGCGTTAAAAAAATCGATGGCAGTTTGCGGCAGGCACCGGCAGCTAAATTGAAAATGCTCGACCTGCTGGGCTCGTTATATCTCGATCTCGGCCTGAATGACCAGGCGGTCAAACTGCACAAGCAGCAGGTTGCACTGGCCAAACAATTTTACGGCGCGCGCTCCGCGAAGGTGGTGCCCGCAATGATCGATCTTGCGCGGGCGCTGCACGCTTCGCGCTCGGTAAATGAGCGGGAAACCCTTCTGCTGGAGGCCAAATCGATTCTGGATGACGGCGGCGATTTCGGATCGGAGACACGCGGCGAGCTGCTTGCGGCGCTCTCGGAGCATTACAGCAGCACCAACGCGCCGAAGTCGCTCCAGTTTGCGCAGGAGTCCGTCATTGTGCTGCGAAAATGGCCCCCTTCCGGAACGTTAACGTCTGCGCTATATGGCGCGGGCCTGGCATATAGTGATTCCGGTCGATTTGCGGAAGCCGAGAAGGTGTTGCTCGAAGCCATTGAGCTTTCGCGGAAATTGAACGGCGATCCAAACGGCGATCTGCCTCGCTACTACACATACGCCGCGGAGACTGAAGATTCTTTGCTGCGGTTTGATGCTGCGGAAAAAAATTTCCGCCTGGCGCTGGAGGCGGCGCGCAAGCTGGGCGGCGATGCGGAGGTCGATACGCTGGAAGTCGAATCGCGGCTGGGAAACTTCCTGGCGGGAAGCTCACGCTCGCGCGAAGGACGCCAGTACCTGGCTAAAGCGAAAAACGATTGCATTCAGGCGCGGGGCGCCGACGATCCTTTTTATACGCCGCAGATGCTAATGCAGTACGGCATGGCGGTGGAGCTTATCGGGCGTCCGGAAGAGGCGCTCGAGGCAATTACGCAGGCCGTGGAAAACAGGCGCAAAAACCGTCCCGGAACTCGTTACCTGGGCCAAATGCTCGAAGACCAGGCATTCGTATTGACGGAGCTCGGCCGTTATCCAAAAGCTGAGCAACTGTTGGCCGAGGCCGCCGAGATTCGCAAGAAAGTGGATCGCCGGATGGACGGCAATTTCCTGATCGCGCGCATACGCCTTAGCCTTGCGCAGGGACATACAAATGAAGCAGACGAGTGGATCCATCGCTATATGGAACCCGTTCCGCAGCAGTCTTCCATTTCAGTTGAGGCGTTCAGAAATCTTGAAATGCGAGCCAAATCCGCGCTGGCCAAAAACGACGGCCATACCGCGGTCCAAATGAGTGAACGTATTTTGGAAATAATGGAACGCGGCAGGCTGGAAGAGCATCTGAAAGCGCGGCAGATACGCGCGCTGGCGGAGGCGGGCCGCGGCTATCTGCAGATGCAGAATGCTGCGAAGGCGCAGCCACTGCTCGAAAAGGCCGTTGAGTCGGGTATCGAAATGCATGACCCAAACAGCCCGGAGCTGGCCACGGCGGAAGCGTCCCTGGGAATGGCTTATTTGCGACTGAACGATCGCTCGCATGCGCGGGCCTTGTTAGCGCGTGCGCAGGCCCGCCTGGCTTCTCACAAAGAGCTTAGCGATATGTATAAGCAACCGGTACGCGAGCTGGCGGAACAGATCAAGCACTAGCAGATCAAGTACAAGCTGTCAGGCGACAAAAATCCTGATAACCTTGTTACCTACACTGCGGAGCGATGGTTGCCGAGGCGTGCGGTATGGAAGGGGATCACGTTTCCAGACTGCTCGAAATTGCTCGTGCCGGAGACAAGAGCGCCTTCGATTCGCTCATTGCGGTTGTCTATCGCGAGTTGCGCCGGATTGCGGGTTCGCTTCTGCACGGGCAGGCAAATGGCCGAACTTTGCAACCCACGGCATTAGTCAATGAAGCCTGGCTGCGGCTGGCTGCAGGCGGCAGCAGGTGGGAGAACAAGGCGCACTTTTTCGGCGCAGCGGCGCGCGCCATGCGGCAGGTTCTCACGGAGGAAGCGAGGCGCAGATTCTCTCAAAAGCGGGGCGGCGGAGCGAAGCGAATTACCTTGCACGATCTGGCAGTCGAAACCGAAGAGCCGTTGCTCGATATGCTGGCGCTGGATGAGGCGATGGCCGCTCTGGCAGAAGTTAACGAGCGCTTCGTCCGTCTTATCGAACTCAGGTACTTCGCCGGGTGCAGTCTGGAGGAGGTCGCGGAACTCACTGGCCGTTCGCTTGCAACGGTAAAACGCGACTGGACCTATGCGCGAGCGTGGCTTTTCGAACGCATGCACAACTCAGCCCAGGAAGACTAGCGAGTCCGTCGGGTATGAATGAGATCCTCGGCGAACGCGAGCAGGAGCTCTTCCAAGCATGCCTGGAGATTGCGCCCGCCGAGCGGCAAGCATTTCTGGGCAGGGAATGCGGCAACAACGCCATCCTGCGAACACGTGTAAAACGCCTGCTGGCTGCACATGTAAGCGCAAAAGCTTACACGCTTTTCCCTGCAACTCTTCAAGTTTCACATGAAGTGACTGGCATCGGTCCGTACCGGCTGCTCCGGTTGCTGGGCGAAGGCGGAATGGGCACCGTTTACGAAGCGGAACAACATGAACCTGTGCGCCGCCGCGTCGCGTTGAAAATCGTCAAGCTCGGCATGGATACGAAAGAGGTAGTGGCCCGATTCATGACCGAGCGGCAGGCGTTGGCGGCAATGGATCATCCGTATGTCGCCAAAGTATTCGATGCCGGGCAAACGGACTCCGGACGTCCGTACTTCGCGATGGAGCTCGTGGACGGCACACCGCTGCTGGAGTTCTGCGATGCGAACCGGCTCTCGATCCGGCAACGGATCGAATTGTTTGTTCTGGTTTGCCAGGCAGTACAACACGCGCATCAAAAAGGCGTCCTGCACCGCGATTTGAAGCCTTCCAATGTTTTAGTCAGCGGTACAGCGCAAAGCGCTGCGCCGAAGATCATTGATTTCGGGATCGCCAAGGCGATCGGGTTTGACACATCCGAAGGGAATACAGAGTACACGCGCGCGGACCAGGCATTGGGGACGCCCGCTTACATGAGCCCGGAGCAGGCCGGATTCGGTCGTATGGATATTGACACGCGAACGGACGTGTTCTCGCTTGGCGTCATGCTTTACGAATTGTTGACAGGATGCCTGCCAGCGGACCCGGCTGACATTGGCAGCGCGCGCTTTCTTTCTCTATTAGCCGCCGGCCGGATCACAACAGCACGGCCGAGTACGCGCGTCTGCCGGGCGGAAGAGACGCAGCCGGCGGTGGCAAGGTCAACGACGATAGCAGGTCTGCGGCGTCAACTGGAAGGCGACCTGGATTGGATTGTCAGCAAATCGTTGGAAGTCGACCGCAGCCGCCGTTACGAAACGGCAGAAGCACTGGCGGAAGATCTCCGTAGGTACTTGCGCGGGAGGCCGGTATCGGCGCATCCGCCGACGATTGCGTATCAGCTTCGAAAGTTCGTCCAGCGCTATCGCGTGCAGGTGCTGGCGGCCGCGATCGTGATCCTGGCGTTGCTGTCGGGGACTGTGGCTGCTGCAATCGGCTTCGTTCACGCGACCCGGGCGAAGGCAGTTGCCAGAGAGGAGGCGGCAACGGCCCGCCAGGTCTCGGATTTTCTGGTACAGCTCTTTACGTTGCCGAATTCACAGGAGGCACCGAGTAAGCCGCATACGGTGCGGGAATTACTCGAGCGCGGCGCGAGCACGATTGAACGAGACCTAAAAGGGCAACCTGCGGTACAGGCAAACCTGTTTGGAACACTCAGCCGCGTATACGAAGCGCTCGGGCAATATCAGGAGGCAAAACGGTTCGCGGAAAAGGCGCTGGCGCTGCCGTATGCGAAGGGACGCGATGGAGAACTGCAGGCCGCATCGTTACTTTTCCAGCTTGGCCGTACCCAGCAGCGGCTTGGAAACATAGCCGAAGCCAGCAGGCTGTTTGAGAAATCATTGGCTATCCGGCTAAGAATTCTCGGCGAGAATCATCTGGATGTGGCGCAATCCTACAACAACGTCGGATTTGTGCAGGGTTTGATGGAGCATTATAAGGAAGCGGCTTCAGCCCACGAAAAAGCTCTGGCCATTCAACAGCGGATCGGCGGCCCATTTCAACCGGACGCGGCGCGCAGCTTGCGTGGTCTTGCGCTGATTCAGGATCGAGAAGGCAATATAGAAGCAGGACTGGAGCTCTTCCGGAATGCCGCGGAAATTTTCGAGAAGGACTACGGACCCAATCATCCGTTTACCGCACGCGCGCTGCAGGATATCGCCGTTTCTCTGAAAAAGCTGAAGAGATTCGATGAGGCGCAACGATTACTCGAGCGATCGCTTCGAATTCTGCAGGCGGTGGATGGACCGGATCATCCTCAGGTTTCCTTCACCGAGCATAGTCTCGGGCTGGTGCTGATCGCACAAGGCAAACAGAAAGCGGCGCTACCCGTGCTGCTGGACGCATATCGAATTCGAATGGCCAGCATGGGACCGAATAATCCGCGGACCGCCGATGTAGCGGAGAGTCTTGCCATGCTTCAGGTCAGTTTAGGTGAACTGGAGAAAGGCCGTGTTTTGCTCGAGAGCGCCTGGCGCAGTCAGGAAAAAGCCTACGGGCCGAATCATTCGTCAACTTTGGAAACACGGGGAGATCTGGCGCGTACGCTCGTGAAAGCCCGGCGTTACAACGAGGCAATTCCTCACCTGCGGGCAGTTGCTTCACACGATGTTCGACCCGCGCTCCGTATCGATTTGCAGGACCCGCTGTTCGATCCCATGAGACACATGCAGGCGTTTCAAGCTCTCGAATCCGACGCTCGCCGGTACAATGGCGAGCTGCCGAAACGGTAGCAGGCAAATCCCCTCTGCCTGACATCTGATAGACTCCGCCAGGAACCACTTCAAGGACGGATGGAACTTTCGAAAGCACAGCTTCGGCTGATCCTGTTCGTGTGCGCCCTGCCGGCTGCCTGCTGGGCCCAGCGGAGATCCGGGCAGCCGCTTGATCATCTTCCGCGGCAAATTGAAATCCTGACACACTTCGGAGAGCGCGCCGATATTTCTCCCGATAACCGCCATATCGCTTTTATGGATAAGAGCTTCGGAGACGCCTTCACGATTGATTTAGCGAGCCGCGTGATTCGTTGTTTGACCTGCAATGTGCCGGGCGCCGCTTTCCTGCGCATTATGCATTTGTCGTCGGGAGATTACCTTCTGATCGGGCCGCCATCGTTTCAAGACATTCATACGAGCCGTACGCGAAACAACCAGCTTTGGTTTTTGAGCAAAGCACCTGGCTCAAAGCCGCAGCAGCTCGGCGTGAAAATGTCGGAGGGCGCAGCGGTCTCAAAACGCGAGCTGAAGATTGCCTACTCGGTGACCGCGGCCCAGGACAGCAGTCTTGCGCCGGGCGAATCCAGCCTCTATGTTGCGGACGTGCGCATCGACCATGCCGGAGCCGAGATCATAAACAGGGAAAAGGTATATCGAAGTCCCGATAAGAATTGCACGATCGAGGCGCAGGACTTTTTCGATCGCGACAGCAAGATGACCTTTACCTGTTATGAGCCAAACAACCTCGCGTCGGTGATGACCATTGACCTTCAAACCCGCAAAGTCGAAAACATGTCGAAAGCGCCCGGCACCTACAACGAGTGCGAGGGCATTTACCCGGACGGACTCTATACAAATGTCGAGGCCGACCGCCAGGTGGCGCAGTTAGGCGGGGATCACGGGTCAAGAAATATCGACATATGGAAATTGCGCCTGGACGGTACCGGCAAGAACTTTGAGCGGCTCACATACTTCAATGACTATGAGGGTTTCAAGGCGTCAAATCCGGTTGTCTCCGCAGACGGCAGGTTCATGGCGTTTCAAATCGCTCAAACAAAAGACGAGGCGGGCGTCGGTTACGGAATTCTGCTGTACCACTTTCAATAGCACGCGTTCGACGACGTATGATTATTTCGGCGCGCTTTTCCCGGTCGTCTTCTCGCTATTCTTCGGAAAATTTGCCGCCAGGTAATCGATGATCGTATTGAATTCGTCGTCGGTGCCGTTTGCGCCCTTATCGACCATGTTGGCGACGATCTGCTCCCAGCCCTCTCTCGTTTCATGCCGGCCGATGACAATCTCGGCCGCGTGACAGCCGCTGCAGATCTTTTGTGTAGTCGCTTTACCCGGCCCTTCAGGCAATTGCGCGCCGCTTGCGAGCAGCGTGAAAAACGGCACTGCGAGAACGAGTTTTTTGGAAACGAGCGCCATGGTTTCATTATCCAGAAGCGCCGAGGCGAAAGCATCTTTGTGAAATAATGCGGAAGACAGATTCGATGAAACGCCGGAATTTTGTTCAAAAGCTCTTTATCGCGCCCGCGCTGCCTGCGGCGATTGAAGCCGGGCAGACGCAGGAGAAGCCGCCGACACATCAGCCGAACACGCCGCCGCTACAGCCTTCACGGCAGCCTCCACAAGTACCGAAGCTGGAGCTGACGGCCGCCGATCTGGCCGCGCAAGATGCCCCGCATTTTTTTACAACCGCGCAATTCGCAACGCTCGAAAAGCTGGCGGCGATTTTATTGCCGCCGCTGAAAAACAAGCCGGGTGCGGTAGAAGCGAAGGCTCCCCAATTTCTCGATTTTCTGATCAGCGAATCCTCGCCGGAACGGCAGAAACTGTATCTCTCCGGACTCGATCAGCTGGAAGCGCAGGCGAAGGGAAAATTCGGGAAACCATTTTGCGATCTCGAGTCCACGCAAGCCGGCCAGATTCTGAAGCCGCTGCTGGTTACACGCCCCTGGGCGGAAGATTTTCCGAGCGACCCCATGCAGAACTTCATCGCTCAGGTACACCAGGATCTCCGCACCGCTACTACTAACTCGCGCGAATGGGCCGGGGCTTCTGAAGCCTCCGGCCGTCGTTTTACGCGGGGTTTTCGTACCAGCGGCTACTACTGGCATCCGATCGATCCGATCAGCGGAGAGTAAAGAAGAAATGGCAATCAAAAAATACGACGTTCTGATCGTCGGCTCCGGACACTCGGGCGGAATGGCCGCAAATATCCTGACGGGTAAGGGCATTTCATGCCTGATGCTGAACGCCGGACCGGAAGCTGATTACGAGAAAGATCGCGAGCTGAAACATGCCTACGAACTGCCCTATCGCGGCTTCAATAAGCCCGGCCGCCTGCCGCATGTCTTTCAGGCCAACGAGTTCAACGCAAATCAATGGGTGGATGAGAAAGAAGTTCCGTACACGCATCCGGCCGATGCGCCGTATAACTGGGTGCGCGTGCGCCTGCTGGGCGGCCGGTCGCTGTTCTGGGCGCGCCAGTCGTTCCGATTGAGCGATTACGAATTCAAAGCTGCCGACATCGACGGTACAGGCGATAGCTGGCCCATTAGTCTGGCCGATCTTGCGCCTTATTACTCGCGCGTCGAGAAGATTTTCCGCGTCTCGGGCCGCAAAGAAGGCTGGCCGCAGTTTCCTGACGGAGAATTCGTCGAGAGCACGTTTCCGCCCGATACCGAGACGATCAAGCGCGTTACAGAAATCGCCAATAAGCGCGGCGTGCAGGTTTCGAAGTGGCGTTCCGCGCTTGGGAAGGATGGCCTCGCCAGCTCCATCAATCTTCTGCTGCCTGATGCGCTTGCCACAGGCAAACTCGACATCGTCGAGAACGCTATCGTGCGGGAAATTACGACCGATAAGAACAGCGGGCTGGCGAATGGTGCGCACTTCATCGACCGGCACTCCGGACGCGAGATGCATGTCGAGGCGCGTGTCGTGGTGTTAGCCGCCGGTTGCCTGGAAAGCACACGCCTGCTGTTGAATTCCAAGCTTTGCAATTCAAGCGGCGTACTCGGCCACTATCTGGTTGACCAGATGTACGGGGTTTCGGTGGTCGCTTCGGTTCCCGAAGCGCGGGATGGCAAGGCCAAACCGGGGCTCATGGGGGGCAGCGCCTTCATCCCACGTTTCCGCAACTTAAGCAAGGACAAGCGCAGCAAGTTTATCAAGGGCTATTGCGTGGCAGTCAGCAGCGGCGGCAATCCGAGTCCGAATTTCTTTCCGCTGTACGGCGCGGAGCTGCAGGCGAAGCTCGATTCCTACGCCAATTCCTGCGTCTCCGGCGGTATATTCGGCGAGCGCGTGGCGCGTTTTGAAAATCATGTGCGCATCAATCCCGATGTGAAAGACCGCTGGGGCATTCCGGTGCTGCACATTGAAGCGCGCGATTCGCAAAACGAAATCGACTTGCGAAAAGACGCTGCCGACACAATTGAAGAGTGGTTCCACGAGGCCGGCTGGGAGATCATCTGTAAGACCGACCGGGTCAATCCGCCCGGCTACAGCATCCATGAAGTCGGCACGTGCCGCATGGGCGACGATCCGAAAAAGAGCGTGCTCAATAAGTGGTGCCAGAGCCATGATGTGAAAAATATCTTCGTCGTGGACGGCGCGAGCTTCGTTACAGCGGGCTGGCAGAACCCGACTATGACGATTCTTTCGCTCTCCATGCGCGCTTCCGAGTACCTCGCCGAGCAAATGCGCACGAATTCCGTCTAGACGGACATTTCCTCGACAAGAACTTTCGCCGTCATCATGGGATGCAGCTTGCAGAAGTAGCTGTAGGCGCCGGCGTCTTTGAACTCATATGAAAACCGCTCATCGGTGTCGAGCACGGGTGAGGAAAATTTGCGCTGGCTGCTTTCCACGTTATGCGGCACATCGTCGCGATTCGTCCAGGTGACCGTCGTGCCTCGCTTCACACTAAGTTCCTTCGGCGAAAACGCGAAGTTGTCGATTGAGATCTGGGGGCCTTGTGCCGTCTCTTTGCCGAGCGCGGTATCGACAATGGCAAGCGAATGGTTGAGGGGAAGATACTCGACCGTAGTGATACCGAGCACCTGTGCAAGCTGCCCGGCCGGCACTTTCATGGGTCCCGGTGAAGGCGCCGTTCCCGGCTTCGGTTGCGGAAACGCCGTCGACATCGCCGTGTGATATTTGACGTTGCCTTCGACCTTCTGCATCGTTTGATGGATGTGCCCGTTGAGCACGGTGACAGAACCAAAGCGCTTCATGTAGGACAATGCTTTCGCGCCGTCCTCTGTACCCCAGCCCCACTCAGGGTACACAGTCCAGAGCGGGATGTGTGCAAACACGACAATGGGTGTGCTCGCTGAAAGTCCCGCCAGATCTTTTTCGAGCCATTCGAGCTGCCCGGCGCCGAGCGTACCGAGACCTCCAGCTTTGAGGTTGCGCACATTCACCAGTCCGACAAAGTGAACGCCTTTGTGATCGAAGCTATACCAGCCGTCGCCTTTGGTGTTTCTGCCGTAGCGCTCCCGGTACTGGCGGCCGTTATCGATGGCGACATCATGCTCGCCGGGTACGAAAAATCTTTGACCGGCTTTTACGGTTCGCAGAACCTGGTCGAGCGTATCGAACTCCGCCGGTTTCGAAAGATGACTCAAGTCGCCGGTATGAATTAGAAAATCGGGCGATCGGGGCAGGGCATTGATCCGGCTGACGGCCTGCTCGAGCGTTGCAACGACATCCTTATTCGCCTCTTTATTAAAGCCGATGTGACTGTCGCTGATTTGGACAAAGCTGAATCCACCGATGCCGTGGCTTGCCTGACCGAACAGTTTTGACGTGGGCACGCCGCCGCCTGCAACCGTCCAGATCATGCCGGTGCCAGCCCATGCCATGCATTCCAGGAAACCGCGCCGGTCAATGCCGTCGGCACTGCGATCGATTCCAATTCGTTTTGCCAAGTTTACTCTCCGTTTCACTAAGCACTACCCGGCTCGGAGCAAAAATATTCCCGCGTTTGCCAATTTTCTTGTGTGCGCGTCTGATTGCTGAGAAACTACAGACACCAGCACTCATGGCGCGGAGCAGATTCGAAGAGGTCTTTTTGCCGCATCTCTCGGCCGCTTACAATTTCGCTCGCTGGCTTACGCGAAATGAATATGATGCGCAGGATGTAGTGCAGGAATCGTATCTGCGCGCGCTCGACTCATTCAAAACTTTCGAGCATGGGCGCGATGCCCGTGCCTGGCTGCTCACGATCGTGCGCAATACGTGTTACACCTGGATGCGCCGCAATCGCGCGCCGCAGCAGGCGGACCTTGCTGCCGAGCCGGCCGCGACGACCCCCGATCCCGAAGCCGCACTGCTCGAACTCGCTGATGCCGAAACGGTCCGGCGCGCGCTCGCTGAATTGCCGGTTGAATATCGCGAAGTAATGGTGTTGCGGGAGATGGAAGGCCTGTCGTACAAGGAAATCGCTCCGGCGCTTGGAATCCCGCTCGGAACGGTTATGTCGCGCCTGTCGCGTGCGCGCAAGGAACTCTACCGACGTCTGCAAAAAGAGAGAGGAGAAAAAAGCGCATGAGCTGCCAGCAAGCGGAAACGTTGATCGATGCCTATTTCGATGGCGAGCTCGGCGTTACGGAGTCGCTCGAGATCGAAAGTCATCTGGATAGGTGCGCGCATTGCAGTGCACTTCTCGAACGCAATCGCGTTTTGCGGCGATCGTTGCAACAACCGGGTATCTACTATGAAGCTCCGCCGGCTCTGAAGCGAGCGATTCGAGCGCAGCCTCGCGTCTCTATACCGTGGCGCGTATTGGCCATAGCCGCGAGTTTGGCGGCCGTAGTGCTGCTCGGTGCATGGATGGTCCGGATTTTTCAGCGCCCGTCGCGCCTGGAGGCGCTGTCGCGCGAAGTCGTTGCCGGTCACATCCGCTCGTTGCAAGCGAATCACCTGTTCGATGTTGCTTCGACCGATCAGCATACGGTGAAACCTTGGTTCAGCGGCAAGCTCGATTTCGCGCCCGTGGTAAAAGATCTGGGCGCGGCGGGATTCCCGCTCGTCGGCGGCCGCCTCGATTATCTGGCCGACCGTCCCGTGGCAGCACTGCTCTACAAGCGAAGGCAACACGTCATCAGCCTTTTTGAATGGCCCGCGCAAAGCACGGATTCACAGACCGTCATTCGGGGCTACAACGTCCTGCACTGGTCGGCAGGAGGATTGACGTTCTGGGCCGTCTCTGATGTGAATGCAGATGATCTGAAGGAGTTCGTGAGAGAGCTGAGAAAATAGCTCTACTCGGTCGTGTAGTTAATTTCCAAACGCCGCACGCGCTTCATCGATGCCGCTAGAATCACCACCGCCAGCACCAGTAAACCCAAAACAGCGAGATACCCTGCCACCGGCTCTGCATTCGAGACCAGCAGCGCAATAAGAGGCGGCATGCCGGGATCGAGCGGAATGTTTACCGGGCAGAGCGATTTCAGATAATAAATCACGCTGATTTTTTTCAGCACGGAAGGCAGAACCGGATTGGCAGCCTCCCAGATGAGCACGCACGCAGCCGGGATGATCGGATTGCGGAACAGCAGCCCGGCGGCAAGAAACACACTGCCGTAGCCGATGCAGGCGAGTACCGTAACTCCAAGATATGCAACAATCTGTTCCAGCCCGTGGCTTTGATAAAGAAAATGCGAAATGGCCGGCGAATCATATGGGGCCAGCAGCATGACGATTTGTAGAGCCGTGCTGGTGCTGAAGATGACGATCGCTGCCAGCAGGCCGGCCAGATACTTGCCGACCAGCAGAACTTCGCGGCGCACCGGAGCGAGCAGATAAAAATGGAGGCTTTTGTCCAGCATCTCGCCGCGAAACAGATTCATGAAAATGCCCAGGCAGCCGAAGAAAATCGCAAGCCGCAAAAAGAAGAACTGGAAGACGCCTGCGAAAACGAAATTCATCTGCCCGATGCCCTCGCTTCCCGGGCCTCCGCTGCGGCCCATGTGCTGCATGCGCAAGGCGACGATCGTGTGCATCGTGAACAGGGCAACCGGCGCAAGCGCCAGCAGGTAAATCCAGAGACCGCGCTTCGCGAAGAACGTTTTCCGGATTTCGAGCCGGATGATCGCGCGGATCTGTGTCCACCACAGTTTATTCATCGCGTCGACTCCTCGCCGCCGATCAGGTATTCGTAAACGGAGTTCACATCGTCGTCGACCGGAGCAACCGATTCGATCCCGACTCCGCTGCGCGCAAGCTGATTCATGGAACGATAAAAGCGCCCCGGACTGCTGGTTTTTACGAGCAGCCCACGGCGATCATGGTGCAGCCGGACTTCGACGATGTGTTCCTGCTCGAAGAAGCGCGATGCGAGCTCCGAGGGACGCTGGCAGCGAATGAGGATCTGCATCGGCTGATCTTCAATCTCGCTGCGCACGCTTTGAATATTACCTTCTGCGACGACATAACCGGCGCTCATGAGAATCACCTGGTCGGAGATGATATCGACTTCGTGCAAAACATGGCTCGAGAGGATCACATGGCAGCCATCGCTCGCAAAGGAACGGAAGAGCGCGATGGTTTCTGCACGCACGAGCGGATCGAGGCCATTCAGCGGCTCATCGAGAACCAGCACGCGCGGATTATGCGCAATCGCCTGGGCGAGCCGGATGCGCTGCCGCATACCCTTGCTGTATCCGCCCACTTTGCGGTGAGCGGCGTCGCGCAACCCGGCGCGGTCGATGGCGCGCCAGGCAAATTCGTCCGCTTGCGCGCGATCGAAGCCAAAAAGCAGTAGGTATGAGTAAACGAATTCGTAGCCGCTGAGCCCGCGCGGGAACGAATCGAATTGCGAACTGTACCCCACGACGCGGAACAGCTTTTCCGGTTCATCCGGGGTCATATCGAGAATACTGATCTGCCCGCGGGTGGGACGAATCAGCCCGGTCATCAAATTCATCAGCGTCGTTTTGCCGGAACCGTTCGGACCGACCAGACTGGTGATGCCCGGAGTTATCGTTAGATTGACGCGATTGACTCCGAGGATCTCGCCATAGAATTTCGAGACGTTATCAAAAACAATCAATTGTTCGGATGCTTCATTCATTACCGCACTACCTCATAAGCTCGAATCTTGCGTGTCAGCAGCCAAAGACAAAACGCGCAGACCAGCGCGACCATCAGCCACGAGGTCCAGAGCGGAGGTCGCATAACGA
>DATBGM010000171.1:0-21337 GCA_036557945.1 Bryobacteraceae bacterium
CTGATCAGGGAATGACAGCGGCCGGAAAAGCACGGTATCTACGACGGAAAAGATCGTCGTATTGACACCGATGCAAAACGCCAAGGCGACAATGACGGTGATGGAAAATGCCGGGGCTTTACGCAGCGTGCGAATCGCAAATCGTACATCGCTGAGTGAGTCTTCCAGCCACCTAAGACCGCGCGCATCGCGGCACTCTTCTTTCAAGCGTTCCACGCCCCGCAAGCTGGAGAGCGCAAGCCTTCTCGCCTCTTCGAGCGACGTTCCGGCGGCGGCTCCACGCTCCGTTTCACGATCGATATAATCGCGCAGCTCATCTTCCAGATCCTCTTCGACTCGCGCAGGATGGAACATGGTCCTAAGACGGAGGCGCCACTTTCCGGGCCAGCGCATAAGAAACTAACCTCGCGCGGGGAGGACGATTGCGGAAATAGCTCCCGACAAACGCTCCCAATCGGCCGTCTGGGATTCTAACTGTTTCCGGCCGGCTTTTGTGAGCGAGTAGAACTTCACGCGCCGTCTCGTATCACTCAGCAACCATTCGGCCGTAATCCAACCCTCCTGTTCCAGCTTGTGCAGCGCCGGATATAACGAACCCGCGCCAACCTGGAGGACATCGTTTGACATTTGTTTTAGCCGCTGCGAAAGAGCCCATCCGTGCATCGGCTCCAGTGCGAGGATTCTCAGGATGAGCAGGCCCAGGGTGCCTTGAACGAGATCGTTCGGCTTCATAGCTATTATCGATATCCGATAACAGTTTAGCTCTTGCTTGCTCTTTATACAAGAGGGAAGAGCCGCGGGTTTGTGTCAGGGATTGACCGCCCCGCGAATCGATCCTACGAAACAGCCCAACGCGCGCAGCGCGGTCAGATAAAACGTAATCGTCAACAATCCAACTACGAAACGCAAAAGAATGCCCGCCACGCCACCTGGCGCAATACCATCACCTTTCCATACCGAATGCGGATCCGCGCCTTTCAACTGAAGCCCCAAAGCGCCAAGCTCCCGCGAGCAAATGGTCTGCCGCTCCCCAAGTGTCCGGATTTGCTGTGCATCTACGCCAAGCCGCGCAACGCACTCCATTCTCCGAAAACGGACAGATCCGACAGGGCGGTTAGCAAAAGCAAGAAGATCAAGTTGTAAACAATCCTCGCGAAACGGACCCTGATCTTCTGACCGAATACCCTCCCGCAGAGATAGCCGTCAGGCAAGCTGGAATAGACAGTATGCCTTTCACGCTTCCGAAACTGGCCGGTGTGATGGGCGTAAAAAGTCTAAAGCCGGCAGCTGGACTACTGTGGATAGGCAGCCAGGTTAATACCACAAGCAGGACCGTAAAGATAGACCAGGTCCGCCACAGCCCAAGTGGCAAATCCGGGATTGCAAATCGAGGCGGCGGCTCGCCGGGAAGCCATATCATGCAGCGTCCGAATAAGCGTTAGTTCGCCGCGCGCAAATTGCTTGCCATACACGATGTATAGGTCGAAAGGAATCGGTCCCGAAGAGTTCTGTACTCATCCAGCGTCTGGAATTTGCGGCGTGAAGGGTCCTGATTTAGGAGATAGACCGTTGTGGCAATGTGTCTCGCATCGTCAAAAAATAGATACATGCCGATCACTCCGCCTTCTAATTTGTTGCGATCCAACCCACGTCCATCGAGAGCTTTAAGCGCGGGAGACATGCTATGGTTCTGCTTGTCCGTAGGGGAGGAGTTTAGGACGTAATTGAAATTGCCAATCAGCGATTGTTTTATCTCTGGATAGCCCAACGCGGGCAGTTTCTCAGCTTTTACATTTGCAAAAAAATCGGTATTTGGGTAAGCGAACATGACCCTGATGCCGGCCAGCATCGATATTTGCTTAGGTCCGTCAATAGTATCAACCGTTCGAGCCGTTACTCCGGGGGCGAGCGAGTCTTCTTCAACAATCTCGAGGCCATCAGCGAAAGCGCAGCTCGTGTATGCTCTCAAGTCTACGTCTTGCACTACCTTATTTTGGAGTGAGGGCGCGGAGCAGCCCGTGAGGACGCTGAGGCTAGCGAGTAAAGCAAGCGATAGATTCCGCACTAGCCGATTCTCGCCTAAGTAGAACACCAGCGTAAATTAGGAACTTCCTGATATTCCTATTTCCGGGGCGGATGCTTGCAAAACGAATTTCCTACTGTGCTCCCCGGCTCAGCAGCATCACCTTGATCGTGTGAAAAATAATGTACAAATCGAGCGCCGGAGCGATGTGCTTGATGTAGTACAAATCGAACTCGAGCTTGATCATGGCATCGAGCTGCGTATCGCCATATTTGTGGTTAATCTGCGCCCAACCGGTAATGCCCGGCTTTACTGCCAACCGCTGCCGGTAATACGGTATCTGCTGCGCCAGCAGTTCCACAAATTCCGGCCGCTCCGGACGCGGACCAACGATACCCATGTCGCCTTTGACGACATTCCAGAACTGCGGCAGCTCATCCAGCCGTAATTTCCGCAGCCACTTGCCGACCGGCGTGATCCGCGGATCGTCTTTTTTAGCCCACACCGCTCCCGTACGCGCCTCTGCATCCACGTACATCGATCGGAATTTGTACAACGTAAAAGTACGGCCGTCGAGGCCCACGCGCCGCTGCCGGTACAGAATCGGCCCTTTGGAAGAAAGCTTCACCGCAACCGCCGCAATGAGCATGAACGGAAGCGTCACCGCCATGCCGAACAGGCCGAGCGCCAGAGAATAGATCTTCTGAAATGCCAGCGCCTGCGAACGCGGCCCGAGCGTCGAAGAAAAAATAAGCTGCGACGGCTGAATCTTGCGGCTGCAGACCCGGTGCATCGCCATCTCGTAGGTGTCTGCCGCGTCTTCGATGCGCACGCCGCCGAAGCGGATTTCGAGCAGGTCCTGCACAGGCAACCGGTTCCGGCGCTCCGCCATGCCGACCACAATGCGCGTCGGCCTATACTCGTGGCAGACTGCCCGCACCTCGCTTACATACCCGAGACACGGCACCGGGAAATTGCATTCGCCTTCGTCTTCGCAAAGATATCCGAGAATCATGTAGCCGAATTCGGGCCGGTCGAGAAGCGGTCGGATAATTTCATCCAGGATGCTCGAGTTACCCATCAGCAGTACGCGCTCGGACTGCATGTTGGCAATGATGTAGCGCCAGAATGCGATGCGCCAGAGCGGCAGCACAATGATCACGCCGAAGCTGCCCAGAATCATCAGCCAGCGTCCGGGCAAAATGTCCGGCTTTAGGTAGCCGAAAAAAGCCATCAGCAGCAAAGCGCATCCGACCGCCAGGCACACCTGCTGCACCAGCGCCACTCGCGAGACGATGCGCAGGTTCTCGTATAGGTCCTGAAAATAAAAAAGCAGAATGATGAGGCCGGTTACGAGTAGCAGTTTCCAGTAGTTGTTTTCTACGAATAGATAGAAGACCGGATCAATCCCCAGTACAAGCAGCGACACCAGGTAGCAAGCAAGGACGAGAATGATTTCCGAGATGAGCAGCGCGAGAACGCTGGCTGGAATGAAAACGCGAAAAAGTCGAATCACGCGAGTTTATGACCGACCGTGGAATTTGAGTTTATCAAGTGACCTCTACAGGATACAGAACCCCACGGCCTTCCGCTCTAGACTGCTTTCGCATCCACGGACGGGCACAAACCCTTGATTTTCCGACGCTAAATCCGTTCAGCCGATGCTCGAACGTGGTAAATTGGGGCTAGAAACTTTCCCGATTGGCCGGTTGTTTGGTCTGAATGCTTCGGCTTACAAAGAAGGCGGATTACAGTCTTATTGCTCTCAAGCATTTTGCCCTGTCTCTGCGCCAGGCGGGCGGTGCCGTGAGCGCAAAGGAAGTCGCGGATTCTTGTGGTATTCCTTTGCCGGTCCTTTCGAAGCTCTTACAAAAGCTCGGCAAGAGCGGCTTTCTCGTTTCCGAATACGGCACAAATGGCGGTTACCGGCTCGCGCGTGACCCGCGGCGCATTTCGGCGCTGGAGGTCATCCGCGCCATCGACGGCCCGATTGTACTGGCCAATTGTTTCACCGAAGGGGCATTTTGCGGGCATTCCGGCCGTTGCACTGTCAAGAAGCCACTGCGAAAAATTCACGAAGGCATTCTCAGACTCCTGGACAGCGTGAGTATTGAAGACATGCTGGAGGATTCCGAAAGCGAGATGAGCCATACGCTGGAGCATCCGCTTGTCACACTCACCGGCGGGTCTGCCAGCCCCGCCGTGAAGTAGATGCAACTGCCGGTTTACCTGGATAATCACGCAACGACGCGGGTGGACCCGCGGGTGTTCGAAACGATGAAGCCGTATTTCCTCGAGAAATTCGGCAATGCCGCTTCGCGCAGTCACAGCTTCGGGTGGGAAGCGGAAGAAGCGGTAGAACGCGCCCGCAAGCAGATCGCCGAGCTGATCGGCGCAACCCCTAAAGAGATTATTTTCACCAGCGGAGCGACCGAATCGAACAATCTTGCCCTAAAAGGCGCGGTCGAGGCTTTCGCCGGGCGCGGCGATCACATCATCACGCAGTCGACCGAGCACAAAGCTGTGCTTGACACGTGCCGGCATCTGGAAAAGCAGGGAGTGCGCGTCACTTATCTGCCGGTAAGCCGCGATGGACTAATCGATCCGCAAGAGCTCCGGCGCGCCATTACCCCGGAGACGATCCTTGTTTCGATCATGTATGCCAATAACGAGATCGGAGTGGTTCAGCCCATCTCGGAAATCGGCCGTATCGCGCGCCAAAGCGGTGTCCTGCTGCACACCGATGCCGTGCAGGCGATAGGCAAGATCCCGGTGAACGTGGAAAGCGATGGAATTGATCTGCTCTCGCTCACCGCGCACAAGCTCTACGGACCCAAAGGCACAGGCGCGCTTTATGTGCGCCGCCGAAATCCGCGCGTGCAGCTTGCGCCGCAGATGGACGGCGGCGGTCATGAGCGTGGGATGCGCTCAGGCACATTGAACGTTCCGGGTATTGCCGGCCTCGGTGCGGCTTGCGAAATCGCGAGGCACGAAATGCCCGCAGAAGCGAAACGACTTGCAACGTTGCGCAACCGCCTGAAAGATCGTTTACTCGCGGAACTCGATGAAGTCTTCGTCAACGGCTCTACCGAGCACCGTCTCCCCAACAACCTGAACATGAGCTTTGCATACGTGGACAGCGAGAGCCTTTTAATGGGGCTGCACGATGTCGCCATTTCGAGTGGATCAGCCTGCACTTCGGCAACACTTGAGCCGAGTTACGTGTTGAAAGCTCTCGGCGTCGAGGATGAGATCGCGCATTCCTCCATCCGCTTTGGAATTGGTCGGTTCAATACGGAGGAAGAGATCGATTACGTAGCAGGCCGCGTTATTGACGTCGTTCGAAAGCTGCGCGAGCTTTCACCGGTCTATGAAACCCGCGAATCGATGCCGAGCTCGAACGCCAGTTCCGCCCGGTCCTGATCGTGCGTCCATAACCCGGCAGGTCTCAGCGGCGAAGATCGCCCTTTCTGCGTCGATTCTGCCGGCGATCTCTTCGTGTCGTCCTGGTGGCTGTAATGTAAGGGAGATCCTGGCTGGAAGTAGCGCGCCGCGGAGGTGCTATACTCACGAAAGTAGTTCCGCAGCTCAATCGAGGTGTGCGCCTCGCCGCGGTTCTTCCGGCGGCTTCGCCGACTTGCAACTCCAGTCCAGGTTTCATTTATGCCTAAGTTGAAGACCCATAAAGGTGCGTCCAAGCGCTTCAAGAAAACCGGCACCGGCAAAATCGCCCGCCGGCATGCCTTCGCGCGCCATATTCTGACGTCCAAACCGCGCGCGCGCAAACGCAAGCTCGGCCAGGGCGTCATCGCCGACGAGTCCGACCAGGCCAAGCTCCGCGAGATGCTTCCCTATTGAGCTGGTTCGTTCCGTAATTTTCGGGTAGAGCCAGCGCCGCACGTGCCTGCGCTCTCCTGTAGGCTGTTCATCAGTGAATAACGAAAAGGAGAAAACGTGCCGAGAGTAAAAAGAGGTACCCATCGGCGGGATTACCGCCACAAAACATTACGCCGCGCCAAAGGCTACTTCCTCACCAAGTCGAAGCTGAACCGCGCCGCGCAGGAAGCAGTCGAAAAAGCTCTGCGCTACGGTTACGTCGGGCGACGGCTCAAGAAGCGAAACTTTCGCTCGCTGTGGATCGTTCGTATCAATGCGGCTTGCCGCGGTCTTGAGATTTCCTACAGCAAATTCATCAGCGGACTAAAGCGTGCTGGCATCGACCTGAATCGCAAGGTGCTGGCGGACATTGCTGTGAACGACACAGCCGGATTCGCTACGCTCGTTGAGAAAGCGAAGTCGGCGCACCAGGTCCAGTGACACTATTAAGTAATCTGAAAGTATCTTGAGCAGCATGGAAGCAGTGCAGGAAGGCATAGACACACTCGCGAGCTTGGAAGAGCGCATCACCCGCGCGGTTCAGGCAATTTCGACGCTCCGCAACGAAAACAGCCGGCTTCAGGAACAGCTCAAAGCAGCGCAGGAGCGGGCTGACGCAGCGAGCGGCGAGCTCGAACACGCACAAGCGCTTTCGGCCGAATTTCAAAAAGAGAACAGCGCGCTCGAACAAAAAATCAGCCAGCTTTCGCAGGAAGTCGATACCATGAAGGGTGAACGCAAGCAGGTCAAGACGCGTATTGAAAAGCTTTTAAACCAACTGGACCTGCTGAGCGCAAGCTGATACAAACCGACATGGATTCACCGGACAATCGTAAGCAAACGGTCCGGCTTACCATCTTCAACCAGACCTACACAGTCTCGACGTCGGGCGACCCGCGAGATACAGAGCGCCTCGCTCACGAAATTGACGAGCTGATGTCGACGATTGCCCGCCGTGCCGGTAATCTGGACTCTACACGAACCGCCGTTCTCGCCTGCCTTCATCTGGCGGACCGGCTACGCGTGGTGGAGCAGGAACTGGGAGAGCTGCGGGAATCGGTTCAGCACAAAAGCCGCGACTTCGCCCTGCTGCTTGACCAGGCGTTTGCAAGCGAAGAGAATTAGCAGAACAGGCCCGCCTAGGCAGAAGATTTCCGGCACTGCAGGACGCCGAGGTAGGCGCTCCAGGGTCCGACCGCCTCCCGGTATTGGTGGGCCATCACGCGCGAAATCTGGTGCAGGTGAGTCATATCGTGGGCTGCCCAGGTTGCCAGCAGCTCCGCAAGAGTGACGGTCCCGAGAGCCGGGTGTTGCCCGCGTTGCTCAAAATCGTCCTGCCGGAGATCTAAGGCGCGCAACTGCCTGATACTCGCGGCACGCAGGCCCGCGAATTCATCGAGCAGGTCATCCATCGATTTCCCTTGACTCTCTTTGAGGTGCGCCCAGCCGTCGACCGGCTCGAATGGTTGCTTTTCGCCAAATTGCAGGATGACGTTCGCGCGCGGCAGCCAATCGGTGCGCTCGAGGTGAATGAGGTGGCCAACCACCTCGAAGACGCTCATCGTGTTCTCGCCTTCGTTCGGCGAGATCCACGCTTCCGGCAGACCGCGCAGAAGGGCGTCAAGGGCGGCCGGGAAGCGGGCGAGAAGCGCTATTGCTTCTTCTAAATTGAATTTCATGGATCTCTTGGAGTTGTTGCAGCCTAAACTGTACTTTACCGTGCCATAACCCGCTTCGGTGCCCTCCTGATTTTTTGCGCTTTGCTCGGTCATGTAGCGTTCGCCTCGCGGCCGCTTGATGGCGATGAAAGCGTAGCTATATGCGACCCCCGCAGGCGTCGACTGGATAGGCGTTGGGGTCGGCATAGGAGGCCTGTACGGCCTGGATGAGCTCGGGATAAGCGGGATGTCCAGCGGCTGGCGGGAGAGAAAAAGGGCGGCAATCCGGCGCGGGCATGCCCCAGATCGCGGCCTCTACGGCACGCTCGGAGAACCGAGTTGTTGATATCGGCGGAAATGTTTTTTGCGCCATGGTGGTCATCGGAGCCTCCTGTTTCTTCAGTGCTTCGCATCCGATTAGCAAACTGAAGGCGATAATCGCACATACTGACGCCGTTTTCCCGATTATCTTGTGCCCCGTTGCAGCTTGGCTGTTTGCTGCTCCGGTATTTTGAGCGAAGCGGGACGCTCGGGTTCTTTTTTTGCCTGATTAGGCCTGGAGCTCGGTTTGAACGATACTGGGGCTGAATGCCCGGAAGCGAGAATCTGGTCGGATTGGATATCGGCACGTCGAGCGTGCGTGCGCTTCTGTTCGATAGCAAATTTGAAAGCTACGCAGATTTGGGTCTGCAGAAGAAATATCAATTTCTGACGCGGCCGGATGGCAGCGTGGAGGTTGATCCGCAGCTGCTGCTGGAGCTGAGCTGTGAATGTCTGGACGGACTGCACGCGCAGATGTCGGAGAAACGGCTCACAGCAGCGGGCGTGGCGATCAGCACATTCTGGCATTGTTTTCTCGGAATCGATAAAGAGCAGCGGCCGACGACACCGATTGTGCATCTTTTCGATACGCGCTCGGGACGGCAGATGGAGTTGTTAACAGGAGTGTTCGAGGCCGGTTGGCTGCAGGCGATTACCGGATGCATGCCACATACGAGCTACTGGCCGGCGAAACTGCTTTGGTTGAAGGAGACGCACGCAGCGGATTTCGCGCGCACCGTGCGCTGGGTCTCGCCCGGCGAATTTTTGCTCATGTCTCTGACAGGCAAGTTCGCCGAATCGGTTTCGATGGTTTCGGCGAGCGGCTTGTGGGATCAGCGCAAGAACGACTATTGCGAGGAGCTGATCGAGTTCATCGGAGTGAAACGGGAGCAACTCGCGCCGATAGAGACGCTCGACCGGCCTGTTTGCGCCCTGCGACCGGAATTCGCGGTACGCTGGCCGCTTTTTGCGGGCATTCCGTGGTATCCGGCATATGGCGACGGAGCATGCAACAGCGTCGGCAGCGGCTGCACTACACCAGACCGGTTTGCGCTGATGGTGGGCACGAGCGGAGCGATGCGGGTGGTGGTGAAACAGCGGCACGTCATAATTCCGCGTGGCATCTGGTGTTACCGCGTCAACCGCGAGCGTTTCATTCTCGGCGGTGCGATATCGAACGGCGGCGAGGTTTTTCGATGGACGACGCGCACGCTGCAGCTTCCGGCGAATGCAGAGGAGCAAATCGCCGGGCGCGAGCCGGGGTCGCATGGGCTGACGATACTGCCGTATCTGGCGGGCGAGCGCTCACCGTATTGGCGTCCGGATCTGCGGGCGGCCATTGCAGGGATGAGCCTGGCGACCGAGCCGCTCGATATTTTGCAGGCGTGCCTGGAGAGTGTGGCGCTCCGCTTCAAACAGATCTATATGCTGCTGACGAAGCCGTTCGCAACGCCCGGGCACGTGATCGCTTCGGGCGGGGCGCTGATGCAAAGCAAGGTGTGGCTGCAGATGATGGCGGATGCACTCGGGCAGGCGGTGATTGCTTCGGCAGTACGGGAGGCTTCGAGCCGCGGCGCTGCCATAATTGCGGCGGAGCAGATGGGCTTGATTGAAAACCTGGAAGCCACCGATGCCGAGCTGGCGGAGACGTTTGAGTCGAAGCCGCAGCACGCGATGCTTTTCGAGCAGATGTTAACCCGCGATAAGCATTTGTTTGAGGCGCTGTACGGGAGAACGTCACCCTTCGATCCGCCGGAAAACGTGCCGCCGCTGGGTGCGACGGCGGCGCCGTTTTCCAGTGCGTAAAGGGCAACGCCGTGTTGACGCATGTGACACTACAAGCAGCGGCGAATGAACCCATTCCCATCCCGCAGTTCTTCTTTTCACGCCGCCTTTCGTTATCCGAATTTTCGTTTATATTCGACTGCGCGATTTTTAACGACCATTTCTTCGGAAATGCAGTCGGTGGCAGTCGGCTGGCAGGTTTATGAGCTGACGCAGCGGCCGCTCGATCTCGGGCTGGTCGGCCTCGCGCAGTTTCTTCCCGGAATTTGTCTTTTCCTGCTGGCGGGACATACAGCCGATCGTGTCCCGCGGTTGAGGATTCTCAAGACTTGCTATCTCGCGTTTTCGATCTGTTCGGTTCTTCTGCTTGTGTTGACAGTGGGCGGGCTGCACTCGGCGTATCCTCTCTACTCGGTGCTGCTCGCGAACGGAACGGTGCGTGCGTTCAATGCACCGGCGAGCCAGGCGTTTGTACCGCTGCTGGTTCCGGCGGAGGATTTTCCGAATGCCGTGGCATGGAGCGCATCGATCTTTCAGACGGCCACGATTGCGGGACCGATGATTGGAGGATTGCTATATGGATTCACAGGCAATGCGGTATCTGTTTACGCTTTGGCGGCGGTCGCCTATTTCGCTGCATTCATGAGTATCGCCGGCGTTCGTTTGACCCGCGTGATCCGGCCGCATGCTTCGGCTTCGATCGGATTGATGCTGGACGGTGTGCGCTATATTTGGCAAAACAAATTTATACTCGGCGCGATTTCGCTCGATCTGTTTGCCGTGCTGCTGGGAGGAGCGGTGGCACTGCTGCCGGTTTACGCTCGGGAAATTCTCAGGATCGGTCCGACAGGATTGGGTATTCTGCGCAGTGCGCCGGGGGCGGGTGCGGTGCTGATGAGCCTGCTCATGGCGCACTGGCCGCTCCGGAGGCGGGCGGGAGTGACGATGCTCTGGTGCGTTTTCGGATTCGGATTGGCGACGGTGCTGTTCGGGATTTCGCGTAGCTTCTGGCTGTCGCTCGCGATGTTGTTTCTCACGGGTGCGACGGACACGGTGAGCGTAATCGTGCGCTCGACGATGACGCAACTGGAGACGCCGGACGAGATGCGCGGGCGGGTGAGCGCGGTGAACATGGTGTTTGTGGGGGCGTCGAACGAAGTGGGGCAGTTTGAATCGGGCATTACGGCGCAATGGTTCGGGACGGTACCGGCGGTGGTGATCGGCGGCATCGGAACAATGGTGGTCGTGGGGCTTTGGGCGTGGCTCTTTCCGAGTTTGCGGAAGCTCGACCGGCTGGGCGGGCCGCTGCTCGAGCCGGTAATCGCGGAGGCGACGACAGCGCATGGAGATCCGGATCATGAGTGAGCGCGGGCCAGACTCAACCAACAGGGCGCCTGCGCCGCCGAAGGGAACGGCGTCGGCCATCTTTGCTCCACACACCGATGCGCTCGGATGGAGGTGAAATGAACCTTAGCGGTCAGGTACAGGCTGTGGGCGCAACAGCACAACGTCTCTGGCGGTGGCGCCATGGGCGACCGCAAGGCGTTTTCCATCAGCAGACCAGGCAAATTTAAAGATCTGGCCTTCGTTGAAGTGCGTGACCTGCCTGCTCCTGCCTCCGAAAATGGGAACAGTCCAAAGATTTTCCAAGCCGTCTTGCGCTCGAATATAGGTGAGCGATTTGCCATCCGGAGTCCACTGGATCCAAGGCGATCCGGGAATTGTTGCGGTGATAACCGGCGCACCGCCCATCGACGGGATGACGGCAATCCGCGCTCCTTTTGAAGCGGATTCGTCGTATGCGAAGGCGATCCAACGGCTATCTGGGGACACGGCAGGCGGAAACGGTTGCGCAGGCAAATTCGATAACACGACTGGGTGCGTGCCGTCGAGATCGACACGCATGAGCGTCCGCTTGCCGGGCAGGAAGGCAACGAACGCAATGAATGTTGCATCGGGTGATACGAAGGGTACTGCACTTCCCTCCCGAACACGCCTGGTATTTGCGCCATCGGCATCCATAATCCACAAACCACGATCGTTGTCGGCTTCCGCTTCGGATGTAAAGACAATCGTTTTTCCGTCGCGGGGGGCCGACATTCTTCCATTACGCGCGCCCGTGGCAATCAACTGGCGGCGGTCGCGCCCGTCCGTATCGATGCTCCAAAGCTCACTCGAGCCCGAAGCCGCCGAAGCGAAGACCACCCGATCACCTGCGAATGCGACTCCGTCAATGCCATCCTGGGCGGAACTCGGCGTGGTGAGCCGGCGAACGACCTCGCCCCGGTCGGTCAGCAGCAGTAGTTGCGAAACCGATTGCCGGCGAACGGTCGCAAGCAGATTGGAATCACGGGTGACGCTGATGCCGTAATACCAATCGAGTCCATTTGTGAGCTGGGTCAGTTTGCCCGAGGGGTAGGCCAGGAGAAAAATCTGCTGTTCAAAAATACCCGGACTCTCCTGACCTTCAAACAGGATGGACCGGCCGGCGTCCATCCAGGCCAGTGCATTGATTCTGTAAAAGCGGTGAGGGGTAATCACGCGAGCAGGCGCGGCAGGATCGGGGGACTTCACGATGACATCCCATCTGAAAAAGCCGCCCGGTGTTCCGGCGAACGCAATCACATCGCGCCGGGTGCACCAGGAAGTGCAACCAAAATAGAGAGGAAATTTGCACTCGGCGATGATCCGCTCGGCGCCTCCGTCGCAGCGGGCGATGCGAACAGAAGAGCGGCCGGCAACGGGGTCCCAGCGCGCAAAGACGAACCGCGATCCATCGGGCGAAAATGAAATCGCATCACTTACACCAGCGACCATTTTTGTGGGCACACCGCCGGCGACCGGGACCTGATAGTAATCACCAGGGATGTCCGTTTCAGCGCGCGCGAAAAAGATCCGTTTCGAATCCGGAGAGAATGCCAGAGCCCTGACCGGCTCACGCGGAACGCCGGCAACCGGTTCGTCACTGCCATTTGGAAGCACCCTAAGACGCAGCACGTTATCTCCATTTGCACCAGTCGTGTAGGCAACATATCTGCCGTCCGGAGAGATGGCTGCTTCCGCTACGTCGCCGGTGTATGTGAGGCGGTGGACATCGTAGGAAAGAAGTTGCGAGCGGGCCGGCGGCTCATGGCGCGCTGCGATTACAACGAGTGCGATGAGCGCCGACAGAGCCACGCCGGCTGCAAGAACGGTCCAACCGCGGTTTCGCCCGATAGAGCCTGACATCGCGGGCGCAGGCTCCGCTTTGATTGGCTCGATCGTATTGCCGGAAAGTCCGGCCGGCGAAACCTCGAGCGACGGCAGCAGCCGGTAACCACGCCGGGGGAGAGTTTCGATGAATCTGGGGTTTTCGGCGGAATCGCCAAGCACTTGCCTGAGTTTTGCGACGGCGGCATTCAGGCTGTTCTCGAAATCGAGGAAGGTGTCTTCCGGCCAGAGCGCACGGCGGATCTCTTCCCGCCTTACCACGTTTCCGGCGTTTTCAATCAGCAGCGCAAGAATTCGGAACGGCTGATCCTGGATCTTAATTTTTATGCCGCGCTTGCGCAGCTCGCCTGTATACAGATCCACTTCGAATACTCCGAATCGGACCGGCTTCGATCCGGGAGCACAAGACCCAGGCACGGCTAGAGGAGTCTATCACGAATAAGCCGATCCGTTACGACCCATGTTTTGTGAAGATTAGCCGGTAAGGTATGCACAAGTGACAAACAATTTGACGTGGGCGGCGGTGGCAGGCCACGATGTGCAGCGAACCGCACATTCAGGTGCCGTTCCGATCTGCATCGATGAAAGGAAAGCTTATGCTTGTACATTCCACTCGCCTGATTCGCCGCGCTCTTGCCGCCGGAATCTTCATTCTCTGCGGACTGCGGGCAGGAAACGCCAAAATACTCACAGTTGGACAACCGGGCACTCCGTGTCCCGGCGCGCAATACGGCACGATATCAGCCGCTATTCACGCCGCCGCACCGCATGATGTCATCGCGATTTGTCCGGCTCTGTATAACGAACAGTTAACAATTACGGAGCCTTTGACGTTACGAGGCGTCCGGGTAAACGGGATCAGCCGCGTTCTGGTGCAACCCGCAGTTCTGAGCACGATCTCAGGCGTTGCCGCGGTCATAACCGTGATGGATGCAGCCGATGTTGTCATCGAGAATCTTGCGATCGACGCGGGCAATAACAGTGTGACGGGCTGCACGCCCGGACTGGCAGCGGTTCATTATCTCAACGCATCGGGTACGCTGCGGGGCAACGCAATTTTCGGGGCCAAGTTGCAGGACGCGCAGAGCTGTACGGAATTTTTCGGAAATGGCTTTGGGGTTCTGCTGGAAACCGATGGCGCCGCTCCCGGTCCGTTTTGCGTCTGGGTTACGCACAACAGCATTCACGATTTCACTCGCAACGGCATTGAGGCGCAGGGTACAGGCCTGAATGCGCGTATCGAAGATAACTCGATTGCGGGCCCTGGTCCGGCTTCCGGCTCTCTGCAATTCGGCGTTTACATCCTGAATGGAGCGATCGGGGAGGTGAGGCGAAACAGCATTAATGAAGGCACCTGCGGATCACTATCGGTCGACTCGTGCATTAACCTGCGCAGCGAAGGTGTTGCGCTCAGAGCTGCCGGCGACGGCACCATTGTCGAGCAGAACACGATCACGAACGCACAAAGCGGTATCTTCATCAATGGCGGCAGTCACACGCACATCAGCCGCAACCTGATACGGAATATCGACGCGCTGGATGCGATCGACATCCAAGGAACGATAACGGGCGCCTTCAGCGACAGCATTATCGAAGGAAACACGATCGTGAACACGACGCTTCCGGCGTTCAGTTGCGGGATCGCGGAGGCTCCCGGGACCGGCGTCGCGGGAAACAGGATTGTGGGGAATACGGTGAGCGATGCTTACTGCGGCGTGGCCTTCGTTTCGACGGATCGAGTCGAAGGGAATAAGTATCTCAATACGCTTTACGACACGATTAACGCAGAGCAGACGCCGGTTCCACCGCCGGCGACGGAGCCTTAGGTGGTGCGCTGCTATTTGGCTTCGGCGAAAAGATCTTTCCAGGATTCGTCAAGTGCGATCCAACGCTCGGACTCTTCGTCCCAGCTTGGCGCCAGGTCCGGAACGTGCATCATGCCGTGGCCTTCGGGGCAGAGCAGCTCGGTCCCGGACCAGTTGAGCAGCAGGCATCCTGGGCATCCGACTCGCACAGGGAAGCAGAGCAGGCGAAGGCATACACGGCAGCGCGCACGCTGATCGGCGATGGCCCAGAACAGCACACCCATACTGCCGAGAATGTAGAGCCAGAGCAGGAACGGACCGGCAGCCGGATCGCGCGAGCCATAGAGAATGGCGGATTGAGAGCGACTCCATTCGAGCGCGGCTATAAAGACGAAAAGCAATGCGAGCCCTACTTTTGCAGAAAAAAAGGAAACGCGGCGCAGAATCAATTGCCGGTTGCGGGAACGCAGGAACTCGGCCATGCGCCGCACGGGCACGCGCGATACGAGCAGCACGAGAAGAGCCGAGGAGAAAACAGCCACGAAGAAGATACGCAGAGGAATCCAGGCAGCGTCGTTCAGGAAGGAGTAGCGAAGCTGCGCCCGGAAGAAGTAATAGCAGGCGCTTTCCGCAATGCGGGTGAGCTCTTTATCGAGCGCCGTTTCCGATACGCCGGGTTTCACGCGGGCAACGACCATCTGCTGCGCATCGGGAAGGACGGGCTGTACCAGGTAGGCGGCAGGCTGGCGCGACAAGAAGCGGAAGTTTGCAGGAAGCACCGCGGCGACGGGATACCAGAAGCGGCCAATTCGCACTTTTCTGTTTAAGAAGTCCGGATCGTTGTGGAAGAGCGATTGCCACAGGGCGTGAGTGAGAACCACTCCATCGCTCGACGGAATGCGGCCGAGCGAAGGTGTGGCGTTCAGCACGCGAAAGAGGCTGGCTTTTGTGCGGACGACGAGGGGCTGGAGGGCACGGCCGCCGGGGACATGCATGGATTGATGGCTTACGACGAAGGGAGCAACGGCGGCGAGTGACTGACTGCGATTAGCCCAGGCGGCGACTGCATCGGCGGGAAGTCCTTCATCACCACCTCCCGCGGATGGGTGAAACCAGATGAAGACGAGGCGCGCGTTGGCGGAATTTGCGCCCGTTTCGAGCAAATGGCGAGTAGCCGGGAAGCCAGAAGTGAGAACAGCGAGCCCGAGGAGTGCAGCGGTCCAGACGCCAAGACACGTCCAGGGCGAGCGCCAACCTTCGCGCAGGCGGGACCGCACGGAGTCGCGATCGGCGAAACACCAGGCCGCGTCTGGAAAGAGTCCGAGAGAGCGGCGGAGGAGCGAAAGCGATTCACGATTCGTCCAGGCTCCAGCATGCGCCAGAAATTGCCAGCGATGCCAGATTTCGGCTTGCCACTCGCGCTTCCAATCGGCGCGTTCGGAGGACGGAACCAGACGCGCGGCGAACTCGACCATCCATCCACAGAGACGGACCGAAAGCGGCGGGCGCGGCGTGCTGGACATAAGATTGGCCTATGCGCGCGGCTTAGCCACCAGGCTATTCAGGAGCGGATAGCGCTTTTGCGATTGGTCGAGCACCTCCGATCCTGCGCGCGTGATTTTGTAGTATTTGCGCGGCGGGCGCTGCTCGGCGACGGCTTTCTTTTCCGGTTCCCAGCGCGAGGTAATGAGCCCTTCGGCCTCCATGCGGCGCAGGGCCGGATAGACGGTGCCGCTGGGGAGACCGGTGGCATCCATGATGTCGAAGCCGTAGCGTAAACCTTGGTCGACCGTTTGGAGAATGATGGCGGCAGTGTGAGAGAGCCTGGGTGTGTCGCTCATTTGCTTGCTATATAGCATTCTACTTCTTTTCTGCTCAAGTTAATTTTAAAAGTTCGAATGGCGGTGCTGGAGCATCTTCGAACAGGAGCACATTGCTGTTGGGGAGAGAGTGGCGGTATCGGGCGAGGGCGTACCAAAGCAGGGAGAGCATCGGAAAAAACAGGAGAAAGCGGTGGGGCGCGGCGAGCAGCCAGGCTTCCAAAACGGCAAGAGCGGGAACGGCAATGAGCACACCGAAAGCGGCGAGCAGCATCTTGTTCAGAAGTTGGCGGATTTCCATTTGCGTCAGGCAGGTAAACGGGACTTTGTGGAAACGGACGAGAAGCAGGTCGGTAAAGAGGATGGTGAAGGCGACCACAAACGCAACATGCAGAAGCGCGAAGCGGAGACCGCGACTGCGCGCAACGAGCGGTAGGAGCACGAGAATTTGCCAGGGGAGCGTTGCCCAAAGAATGAAGCGCTGGGCGATTTGCCGGGGGCACGGAAGCGGTGAGCCGGTTGCGATGCGAAAAATCCAATTCGCTTCACGTGCGGCGGGTGTATCGAAGACGAGGCGCAGGCCGCTCGCGATAAAGAAAGCAATCAGCAACGGAGTCGCAAGCCAGGAAGTAAGATTAACAGCGCTGTCCAGCACGTTTTGCGCCACGAGGACGAGCCCGATACCGAGATATGCACCAAAAAACATCATGTGAGGCTCGCTGCGCACGAGGACCTTGCAGGCGAAAGAGCTACAAGCGCGTTCAAAGGGCGAACGGAACAGAGGCCGGAGGAGCGCTTCCGGCAGACGAATGCGAAAGAACGAACGGCTGCTTGTGAGCATGTCGAAGGATTCTGGCAGACGCACAAAAATGCGCCGGTAGCAGAGCGCGTAGGCGAGAACGGAGACGACAATGACGGCCGCCAGTGCGAGCCAGGCGCGTTCGCCGAGGGCGATCATTTGCGGTTTGGCTATTCCGAGCAGCGATTCGTAGATGCCGAGAAACCAGAACGAAGGCAGCCACTGCATGGAGGCTCCCGCGGCTCCGGGCGCCGGGGCAGTAAAGAGCCGAACCAGAATGTTCGCGAAGAACTCGGACAGAAGTCCCACGACAAGCACGATACGCATGAAGAGGGAAACAGGCCGGAAAAGCGGGCGCGGCAATAGCAGAGTCAACACGCCTACCAGCCCAAATACCGCGAAGAAGCTGAACAGGCTGGCTGAGAAAACCGACACGGCATTGGCGATTCCGATGTGCAGCATCGCCGAAAACTTATTGAGGCTCACTCCGACGAAAAACGGGAACAGCAGCGCCGATACGCCGTTAACGACGACGCCGAACAATACCGCCAGGCCGAGCAGCGCGCCGAAGTTGGCGAGGAAGATATTGCGGACCGGCAAGGGCAGAATGGCCAGATTGGCAAAATCTCGGCGATCGGGAAACAGCCGGTTCCAGCGCGTCAGCATGACCAATCCGGTAATCGTCATGGAGAGGACGATGAAGAAGTATTCGTCGGTGGGTGTACGGCGGAGATAGTCAATGCGCTGGCCGCGCAGCCATTCGAGTAGCGTGGAGTATTTATCTAATAGGAAAATAGAGGCAAAGGCCCCGGGCGATGCCATGATGGCGAGCACTGCGCCAAGCCCGAGGCCCATGCTGCCGGTTCCCTGCTCTTCTTCGCTCGCGAACAGCCGGCGAACGAAGTGCGACACCAGCGCATGAAACGGCTGGTTGCGGGCATGGATAAGCTTGATCACCGGCTCACCACTGCATCGACGATGGCCGCGGCCGACTCTTCGACGTCTACTTCCTGTACGAGGCTCGAAAATGCGTCCTCAAGCGAGGGCATGGACTGAAATCGTTTGAGCTCTTCGATGGACCCGTTCGCGACCTGCTTGCCCTTTTGCAGGATGATGACGTGCGAGCAGACTTTTTCGACTACTTCGAGCACATGCGAGCAGTAGAAGATGGTTTTGCCCTCGCGCGCAAGCGCCGAAACCAGTTTGCGGAAGATGAGCGCGGAGGTTACGTCCAGGCCGGAGAGCGGCTCGTCGAAGATAATCAGGTCCGGATTGTGGAGTAAGGCGGCAATCAGCAGAATGCGCTGGCGCATGCCTTTGGAATAGGCGGCGATGGTGGTATGGCGGTGCGGGCGCATGGCAAAGAGCTCGAGCAGCGATTCGGCGCGGCGCTCGCTCACGAGCTCCGGCAGACCGCGCAGACGGCTCACCAACTGCAGATATTCCAGGCCGGAAAGAAATGGATACAGGTTTGCTTCCTCGGGAACGTAGCCAATGATGCGCTTGTAGGCGACCAGATCGTCTTTGATATTGCTGCCGCGAAAGAGGACGGAGCCGCTGGTCGGTTCCAAGAGGCCGGTGATGATTTTGACGGTGGTGCTTTTTCCCGAACCGTTGGGACCGAGATAACCGAGTACTTCGCCGGGCCGGATGGCAAAGCTGACGTTATCGACAGCCGGAATCGAGCTGTAGCACTTGGTAAGAGAGCGGACTTCCAGCATCAAGAGAAGAATACTACATAGGGCGGTCTGCAGACAAGCTTTTTTCGCGCGCGTTTTCTGATTTACTGTTGAGGAAGCATATGCATACAAGGAAAGCAGTATGGCTCCTGGCGGCGACGCTGGCGTGGGCAGATTCGTCGGGGGCTGCGGAACGGCCGCCCATCACGGGACTGGCGCATGTCGGGCTGTTTGTGAGCGATCTGGCGAAAGCGGAGGAGTTCTACGGGCACGTCCTCGGTTACGCACATTTCAGCCTGGATAAGCCGACCGGAGGGCTGATGCTCAATTACTACAAGGTCAACGATCATCAGTACATCGAAATTTATCCGGGATTGCGCGGCGAGGAGCAGGACCGGCTTTCCCACGTGGCGTTCGAGACGACGGATGCGCGCAAGCTGCGGGATTACCTGGCGGAGAAAGGCGTGAAGGTTCCGGCGGCGCTGAAGCCGGGCCTGGATAAGAACCTCAGTTTCATGGTGGACGATCCGGAAGGGCGGCGCATCGAGTTCGTTCAATATATGCCGGGCTCGCTGCACGAGAGCAAGAACGGAACGCTCGTGCCTGGGACGCGCACCTCGGATCACATGATTCACGCGGGTTTTATCGTGCACGACCGGGCGGCGGAGGACCGTTTCTATCGAGACATTCTCGAGTTTAAGGTGATGTGGTATGGCGGCAGGACGGATGCGGATGTGAACTGGGTCGATATGCGCGTGCCGGAGGGGAGCGACTGGCTGGAGTACATGCTGGGTGTAAAGAACCCGAGCGTGCGGTCGCGCGGCGTGAATAATCACATCGCGCTCGGCGTGCCGAAGATACAACCGGCATATCAGACGGTTCTCGATCGGGGTTACAAGCCGCCGGAGGAGCCGAAGATCGGGCGCGACGGCAAGTGGCAGCTTAATTTGTACGATCCGGATCAGACGCGCGTGGAAATGATGGAGCCGAAGCCGAGCCGGACACCGTGTTGCTCGCCGATGATGACGCAGTAGTTCAGAATGTGAAGCCGACAAGGAACTGGGCCTGGTTCTGGTTGGAATGGAACGCCGAGGCGCTGTAGTTTTGATCGGCTATATGCACGTAGCGGAATTCCGGTGTGATGTGAATGATCAGCGCGCGAAAATCGAGTCCGCCGCCGATGGCGAAGCCCGCTGAGGATGGATTGGATGTGAAGTTTGGGATATCAGACACATGGTTAAAGACCGGCCCGGCGTCTACAAACGGATGCACGAGCGCAACACCTTTGAAGTGATACTTCAGCAAAATAGGAAATTGCCATTCGCTGGCTCCTTGGCCATTGATGTCATAGTGCCGATATAGCGCGTCAGCTTCCACGCCGAGATGAAACGGCAAGCGGAGTTCAACCTGCGGGCCGATGATGTAGCGGTCCGTTGTGCTCGTAAAGAGCGTGTTATTGGCGACTCCTTCAAAGGCATCATTTAGCGGGATGCCCGCTTTCACACCGACCGATAAAAGCTGCGCTCCTGCAGGAAGCGTCCAAAGACCTAATGCAAAAATGAGTGCACTCACAAAGCGAAATCGCATATGCCGTTTGGACGCGAGTACAGCACGATGAGTTGCAGTGCGCATGCATCGCGTCTCTATGCGCTTGCTTTGCGAAAGGTGAGGTTAATGCGCGATGCGCCAGTTAGCGGATGATCGCCTGCTGCAAGTTTCGCGACGCCATGATAGACGAGGCGCGCGCTGCGGCCCCAGACGACGACATCACCACTTTCGAGAGCGACACGGCGCGGCCGATCGCTGCGGCGCAATCCGCCGAAAAGAAATATCGCGGGCAGGCCGAGCGAGACGGAGACGATGGGCGCGTTGAAGTCGGCTTCGTCGCGATCCTGGTGTAGGCCCATCTGCGCGCCGGGCTGATAACGGTTCACGAGACAGGCATCGGGGGTGAAGTTTTGGAAGCCCGCTTCGCCGGCTGCGCTGCGAGCGAGTTCGAAGAAGGCGGGCGGCATCTTTGGCCACGGCCTTCCTGTAGAAGGATCGAGCGAGTCGTAGCGATAACCGGTTTCATCGCTGACCCAGCCGAGAGGGCCGCAGTTGGTCATCGCGACGGACATGCGGCGGCCGCCGCGCACGCTCATGTGGCGGAAGGGAGAGACGGCGGCGATTTCGGCGAGGGCGTGAATGAGCCCGGGCGCCTGTTGCGCCGCGAAGCCGCGCAGGATGAGGGCGTCTTCGATGATGAATTCTTTGGCCAGGAGTGAGTGCCGCTGATCGTCGAATAGTGTTGCCATTCGCGCGTCAAATCAACTGTAGCGCTACTCCGTTCGTAGAGCGACGGTCGGGTCGATGCGTGTG
>DATBGM010000172.1:0-8234 GCA_036557945.1 Bryobacteraceae bacterium
TGATGATATTTCGCTTTGGAGTCTTTTGGCGCGGAATCAAGCAGCGATTCGGGCAGATCTTCGGGCAGCACCCATTCCGAGACGCCGAAGACGACCGCGCGCTCCATGGCGTTTTCAAGCTCGCGCACGTTTCCTGGCCACGAATATTGCACAATCAGCTCCTCGGCTTCGGGTGAGAGTCCGGCGATGTGACGCTTACAGCGCTCGGCCGAACGCTGGAGAAAGTAGCGGGCGAGCAGCGGAATATCGTCGCGGCGATCGCGCAGAGGCGGCGACTCGAGGTTGACGACATTCAGCCGGTGAAACAGGTCCTCGCGAAAGCGGCCTTCGCGCACATCTTCGCCGAGGTCGCGATTGGTGGCGGCGATGATGCGGATATCGAGGGGATGCGCCTGCGTTCCGCCGACGCGCTCGAACTCGCGCTGCTGTAGGATCCGCAGCAGTTTTGCTTGTAAAGAGGATGCAAGCTCGCCGACTTCATCGAGAAAAATCGTGCCACCCTGGGCTAATTCGAAGCGGCCGCGCTTTAGAGAGACGGCTCCGGTGAAGGCGCCTTTTTCGTGGCCGAAAAGTTCACTCTCGAAAAGATTCTCGCTGAGCGCGGCGCAGTTGACGGCTACGAAGGGGCGTTCGCAACGCGGGCTCTGCTGGTGCAGGGCGCGGGCGATAAGCTCCTTGCCGGTGCCGCTCTCGCCGGTGATGAGGACGGTCGTGTCGCGCGGCGCGACCCGTGCGACCAGGTCGAGTAATCTGCGGATCGCGGCACTTTTACCCACGATGCCGGTATTTGCGCCGATCTGTTCCTGGAGAAGAGCATTTTCGGCTTTGAGTGTTTCTACTTCCTGATTGGCTTCGAAGCCAATCGATGCGAGCGAAGCGATAGCGGTCAGCGTATCGAGATGCGTTGCGAGCTCCTGCGGATCGGTTGCCTGCGCTTTAACAAGGAGCGCGCCGCCGAGCAGACCTTCCAGATAGAGCGGGACCCCGACGATGCCGAGCACGCTGTCCACAAATGCGCCCTCTTCGCACACGCGCGCCAGGGCATCGCAGAAATCGGTCTGAAAACGCGTCGAACATTCGGCATAGCGGGTCTGAAGATCCTCCGCCTTTCCACCGAGCAGAAGCAGGCCTTCGCTCAGCGGCACCAGATCACCGACGAGCCGCAGAATCTGATCCTGAAGAAGCGATGTTTGCGATTGACCGTTGCTCGAAGCGAGAGCGCGAAACAGGAACACGAGCGAGCAGGCGGCGAGCAGCACAGGTTTGGCGTCCGCGCCGACAGCGGGTGGAGATTCTTCCCGCGCTGCTTCACCGGTGCGAAACATGAGTACAGTACGGCCGATACCGATCTGATCGCGATCCTCGAGCCAGCGCTCGGCCGAGCGGATACCGTTGATGTAGGTGCCAAGCGAGGTGCGCAGGTCCGCTGCAACGAAGCGATCTCCGTGACGGCGAATAGAGCAGTGACGCCACCCGATATCGGGTTCGGAAAGTACCAGTTGCGCGTTTGGTGCCCGGCCGATGAGAATTTCGCCGTTCCCCAAAGGGAACCGAGTTCCGGCCAGCGGACCATTGACCACGATCAATTCCGCACTCATGCCATTATCCGACTTAGTTTATCTGACCGGAGTTACCCTGCGGTGTGCAGCGTGACGAGTGCTTCCTCATCGGGCAGGAACCCAGCTTCATCGGCGGTCCGGTCAAAGTCCAGAAAGCGCGTATCGAGAAGGCGGCCGGGCTCAATTTTGCTCATCGCGGAGAGCAGAGTTTCTTTTAAAAAAGGATGGTCCCGCTCGATTTCAGTGAACAGATCGCGCAAGGTGCGGCGGACGGTGCCCGTCTTTTGCGAGCAGCCGCAAGGAATGACGGGCGCGCCGAGTGAGACGGCAAAATCGCGCGTCAAGGTTTCGGGAACATAGACGAGCGGCCGGACCAGGCGAAACTCACGTTTGCGCGACCAGGTGATGGCGGGCAGAGCGCTCAGCCGGCCGGTAAACATGGCATTGCGCAGGAAGGCTTCGCAGAAATCGTCGGCCGTGTGGCCGAAGGCAATAACGTTTGCGCTGAGTTGGCGAGCGACTTGGTAAACGGCGCGGCGGCGAAAGCGGCTGCAGAGGTCGCAGCCATGATCCGGTTGCTCGGTAAGTAGATCGAGCGAGGGTTTGTCTTCTACATAAGTCCACTCGATGCCGCGTTTCGTCAGGTAGTCGCCGAGCGGCCGGATCGGCGAAAGGAATTTGCCCTGCTCGATGGTGAAGGCGCAGACGGTGAAGCGGACCGGCGCGCGCTTCTGCAGGCGGAGAAGAGCTTCGAGGAGCGTGACCGAGTCCTTGCCGCCGGAGAGTCCGACGGCGACGCGATCGCCGTCGCGGATCATGCGGAAGCGGCCGATCGCTTCGCCGACTTTGCGCAGCAGAATTTTTTCCAGATCCACTGTTTTCACGATAGCGGAGCGTTCTTCAAAGGGCGCGATGTTGTCGTTCAGACGCAGATTCAGGCACATTTTTCGCATCCAGCTGCATGCGGTGATCGGATCTGCGAAAATAAAAGGGAATAACTTCGCGAGCCGGCCCGGGGTTCGCTCTTTTACCGGGACCAAATCTCTGAGCACCCGGCGCATTCGACTTTTATTGTGAACACCATCACCGAACCGCAGGATGGCGCTACTCTTCGACTGCCATTCGGCCTCAGCTTTCAGGATTTGTACCGGCGGGAGGGAATTCTCGAGCTCGATGCGCAGTTTTTGCGCGAGCTCGGCGAATCGCAGCCGGAGTTGCGCGACCGGTTGCTGGCTGCGCGCGAGAATCCGCCGGCGGCCCATACGAAGCCGGGCTCGGAGCTGATTCTGGCGCTTGCGCCGTATCTCGAAGACTTTGTCGGGCATGTTTTCGGGATTGAACCGGAGTTGCGGGGCTTACAGGAGCGTCATTCCGAGCTTGCGCCGTTGTATTCGGTAAAGCGTCGTTTTGTGCAGCGGAAGGCGCTTACCGGGCAAACCGTGGAGTCGGCCAGCCGCTTCGATGGGCTTGCGCTGGCGGCCGAGCTTGAGACGATTTTCGGCGAGCCGCTAACCGAGATGAGTTTTGCGCGGCATGTTGCGAGCTGGCTCGAGCAGGAAGGGCTGCATACGGAACAGCTTCAAGCCGCAGCGCACTATGCGGCGTGGGCAACGCTTTCCGCGGCCGGGAAGCAGAAGCACCACAAAGGTGTGCTGTTCAAAACGCCGCATAAGCTCGACATGCATCACCTGGTGCCGGTGCAGGAAATTTGCTCCGACGACCTGGTGCAGCTCGAGCTGAGCCCGGCTCATTGGCGCCAGCGCGAGGGCTTTCAACTGACCGATCGAGGGACGGATCTGACGGGCGCGCTCGACCAGGCGCACTATTGCATCAAGTGTCATAACCAGGGTAAGGACAGTTGCTCGACGGGGTTGAAGGAGAAGAGCGGCGCTTTCAAATCAAGCGTTTTCGGCGTGCCGCTTGCGGGCTGTCCGCTCGATGAAAAGATCTCCGAGATGAACGTTGCCAAAGAGCACGGGAACCCGATCGGCGCGCTCGCGATCGTCACGATCGATAATCCGATGGCGGCGGGTACCGGGCATCGCATCTGCAACGACTGCATGAAGTCCTGCATTTTCCAGAAGCAGGATCCGGTGGATATTCCGCAGATTGAGACACGCTCGCTCAAAGACGTGCTCGAACTGCCGTGGGGTTTTGAGATTTACAGTCTGCTGACGCGCTGGAATCCGCTGAATTTTGCGCGGCCCTATCCGAAAGCCGCGACGGGATACAAGGTGCTGGTGGTTGGGTTGGGACCGGCCGGCTTTACGCTTTCGCATCACCTGATGAACGACGGGCACACGGTGGCGGCGGTCGATGGATTGAAGATTGAGCCGCTGCCGGCGGATATCTCCGGTGTCAATGCCTATGGTGAGCGCGTGCCGTTCCGCCCGCTGCGCGATATCAGCGAGATTTACGAACGGCTGGACGAGCGTGTGATGGCCGGGTTCGGCGGTGTGGCCGAGTACGGAATCACGGTTCGCTGGAATAAAAATTTCTTGAAGGTGATCCGGCTGCTGCTCGAGCGGCGAGCCGAGTTTTCGATGTTCGGCGGCGTTCGCTTTGGCGGAACGCTCACAGTTGAGAGTGCGTTTGATTTGGGCTTCGACCACATCGCGCTGTGCGCCGGCGCGGGGCGGCCCACCGTGATTCCGATGAAGAATGGCCTGGTGCGGGGTGTGCGGCAGGCGTCCGATTTTTTGATGGCGTTGCAGCTAACCGGTGCGGCGAAAACGGATTCGCTGGCGAATCTGCAGATTCGTATGCCGATTGTGGTGATCGGCGGCGGACTGACTGCGATCGACACGGCAACAGAGTCGCTCGCCTACTACGTGGTGCAGGTCGAAAAGTTTCTGACGCGCTATGAGGCGCTTCGCGCAGAGATCGGCGAGAGCGCTTTAGAGAGTGCGTGGTCTGAAGAGGACGCCGAGACCGCGGAGGAGTTTCTGGCGCATGCGCGGGCGATTCGAGCCGAACGTGCGCGAGCGGCCAAGGAAGGGGCCGCGCCGGATCTGATCGGGTTGCTCAATTCCTGGGGCGGCGTGACGATTGCGTACCGGCGGCGGCTGATCGATGCGCCGAGTTACACGCTGAATCACGAAGAAGTCGCAAAAGCAATGGAAGAGGGCGTGAAGTTCGCCGAGTGTCTGACGCCGGAAGAAGTCCTGGTGGACCGGGCGAACACGGCCAGGGCGCTGGTTGTCGAAAAACAAAAATTTGACGAGGGCACCGGCCGACTGGTAGCGACGGGCGAGCGTCTCACGCTGCCGGCGCGGACGATTCTAGTCGCCGCCGGAACGCAGCCCAATACAGTGCTGGCGCGCGAGGATGAAAATAATTTCGTGCTGGACGGGCGTTTTTTCCGTGCGGTAGACGAAAATGGAGAACCGGTGAAGCCCGAGCGCATCGCAAAACCGGCGGAAGTGCGCGTGCTGATTTCAGTCCGGCAGGACGGTCGCGCGATCAGCTTTTTCGGTGACCTGCATCCTTCGTTTTCAGGCAACGTGGTGAAGGCGATGGCGAGCGCAAAGCAGGGATATCCGGTTGTTTCGCGTGTGCTCGCGCGCCGTGTTCCCGAAGATCCCGCGCCCGAAGCGCTGCTGGCACGCTTGCAGAACGACTTGCGTGCGGTGGTGCAGGACGTCGTGCGGCTGACGCCGAATATTCTCGAGATCGTGGTGCGGGCGCCGATTGCCGCGCGCGCTTTCCAACCCGGCCAATTCTACCGGCTTCAAAATTATGAATCGCTCGCGCAGCGCAGCGACGGCACAACGCTTGCGATGGAGGGTCTTGCGCTGACAGGCGCCTCGGTCAAACACGAAGAAGGATTGCTTTCGACGATCGTGCTCGAGATGGGCGGTTCCTCGGATTTGTGCGCACTGCTCAAGCCGGGCGATCCGGTGATTCTGATGGGTCCGACAGGCACTCCTACCGAGACGCCGGCGCAGGAAACGGTGCTGCTTGCGGGCGGCGGCCTGGGCAATGCTGTCTTGTTCTCGATCGGACAGCAGTTGCGCGCGGCGGGGTCTCGGGTGCTGTACTTTGCGGGATATAAGAAGATCGTCGACCGCTACAAGGTTGAAGAGATCGAAGCGGCGGCGGACGTGGTGGTCTGGGTGTGCGACGAAGCGCCCGGTTTCACTCCGGGCCGCGTGCAGGACAGTGCGTTTGTGGGGAACATCGTGCAAGCGATGGAGGCTTACGGACGCGGCGACCTGGGCGACACGGAAATTCCGCTGAGCTCCGTCGACCGGCTGATCGTGATCGGCTCCGATGGGATGATGCGGGCCGTCCAGCAGGCCCGCCATAGCGTGCTGCGGCCGTATCTGAAGCCCGATCATCACGCGATCGGCAGTATCAATTCGCCCATGCAGTGCATGATGAAGGAAATTTGTGCGCAGTGCTTACAGGTGCACAAAAATCCGCAGACGGGGGAAGAGACGGTTGTGTTCTCCTGCTTCAATCAGGACCAGCCGTTGGATCACGTGGAATTCAGCACGCTGCGCTCGCGTCTTTCGCAAAACGGAGCGCAGGAGAAGCTCACCAAGCTTTGGATCGATCACTGCCTGCGCAATATCGGCGTGCGGCCGGAGCTGATCGCGCAATAGACGACTTATTTCTTGCTCTTTAGCAGGTCTTGCGCTCCGGTCTTATGTTTTTCGAGCGTGGGCAGCGTCTGCGTCGCATACGCTTTTACATCTGCGCTCTGGCCATTGGCTGCTTCCTTGTTATAGGCTTTGATCGCCGCTTCATGACCACTGACCATCGCGCGCACATACTTACGGTCGAAGGCCGCGCCTTTCAATTTCTCAAAAGGAGCGAGTTCCTTTTCGTGCGCCTTGTCGAGACCTTTGGGCACCACTAATCCGGCTTTGGTAGCGACTGCGGTGATCTGGTTGTAATCCGCCGTATGATCGGTGACGAGCATCTGCGCATAGTCTTTTACCGCCTGGGACTCAGCCTGATCGGCGGCCATTTGGCCCAGATGCGCTTCCAGCATGTCGGTTTGGGCGGCCATGTCGACAAACGCCTGGTCACCGGTGGCAGCGGCTCCGGATTCCTGCGGCAGGGCGAGAGGACTCACGATTGCGAGGCAAAACAAACCTCTGAGGATTGGTTTCATCTAGCATTTCTCCTGCCTGTTAGACGATGCAAACCCGGGTGCCGCATCCGAAGAAATACCTGGTTGGTTTGCAGTTTTAGTGCGAACTCGAATCGCGAAGTAAAGCAGCAAACCGGCAGGTCCGAAAAAGAAGGTTAAAAACAACACGGGCAAGATGAGGAGGTGCGGGATGCCGCGCCGCTGCGAGTCGCGCAGCTCCCATCCACCGATGAACAGGTCGAATGCGAGATAGTGCGTCCAGCCAGCCAGCAGGGCCCAGGGATTATCGAACAGCGCCCGCACGCCGGCGAGCGACGAGAACCCGCCCTCGCTTCGGCCGAATGTGGCAGCCACGAGCACTGCGTAAACGATGGCGAGCAGAAACGGAACGACCATGGGCACAACCGTTGCCGTCCAGCGCACGCGCGGCAAGAACAACAGCGGCAGCCAGGCTGCGATGGCCACCAGGTTCAGAATTGAAAAGAGCTCTTCGGCTGTCATATGGCCATCCCATCCCAGGCATCACGCGCGAGGCGGCGCGGCCTGCGACCGATCCAGCCAATCACGAGCGCAGTGGCCACGGCCCATGTTGCGATTGAGACGAGCGCTAACCGATCGGGCGCAACCAGGCTTTGTCCGTGCAACGCCTGCCAGAGCAACAGAAAGAACAGCGCTGCATAGCTTACCGTCGCAGCCAGCACTGCTTTCACTCGAACGGCTTCGGGGCGACGCCAGCGGCGCAGGGCGAGCGCCGTAAGCGCCAGTACCTGAATCGCATGCAGGCCGAGGAAATGCGGCACCCGTACGTCGCCGTGTTCGCGGCTCCAACCCGTCACCGGTATTCCGGGACCGCAGTCCGGTGCGCCGACTGTATGCGCGCCGGCGACGGCCATGTGTCCGCTCGAGCGCGCGGCAGCCAGCTGCGCTTTTGTGGGATGCGTCATGAGCGGTCCGGTCAGCGCGCCCAGGATGGTCAATGCCATGCCGAGGCGCAGCGCCCATGCGAGCGGCTGGTCGGTAAACTTCTGGCGCCAGAGCGCGACGACGACGGCTACACTTACGAACGTCTGCAATAAAATCGCAGCGCCCATGATGAAAAACAGCACCGCATTCAGCGGCGTCGACACGTTGAAATGGCTGGTTGTTCCGCGCCAGGCCTGCACATCGATGATCGATACCTCCAGCACGAATACGATTGCGGTCGTCCAGCCTACAAAGCGACGCACGCGCGGCCAATCGGACAGACATTGGAAGATCCAGGCCAGTGTAAGGCTGTAAATGGCTGTAGAAATCGCGAACTTGAACGGTTTGAGCCAAGCCGGCGCGCCCGTAATGATACGCGGATCAAAGAAGATGCCGATCAGTGAAGGGACAGCCGTGAAAAACATCAGCAATCCCACAGTTGTTAAGGGGGGACTGGCTTGCCAAAGGCGCTTGAGCAGAGCGACCGCCCGGCTGCTTGCGGCAAAGGAAACACTGTGAGGGGTTGAATCCATATGGTCTCTTTATGTTGTCATCGTCAACATCAAGATAACGCGCCATGTTGACAATGTCAACAATTCTTTCTAAGATCG
>DATBGM010000173.1:0-8052 GCA_036557945.1 Bryobacteraceae bacterium
TGCTCGATGCGATTGCCGTCGGCGAGAATCTGCACTCGCGAGGTTTCGACCTGTGCCGAGTAGGGCGCACCTTTGATATTGGCCCCTGGTCCGGCGAGCGCCGCGGTGACGCCGATGGGTCCGAAGTCGCGAATGGCGGTGAAGGTTTTCGCGCCGTTAGGGGCTTGTATGGTGGTGGCCGTGGTCTGAGCCAGTATTGCGCCGGCGCAGATGACGAAAGTGATTGCGAATTTGTACATGTGTTCTCCTGGGAATTTATTCAGTGAAACGAACGGCGCGCGCCAAGCCGTCCTGACCGATCAGCAGATCGGCGTCCACGGGACCGGCGCCGGACTGCACCTGGACCCGCACGATAACGCCATGTTCGAGCGGAACATCGCTCTGGCCATAGGGCAGGGGGATGAAGCTGTTGATCGCCCTCGCGGGAGGCGCCGGATGCGGCCGGCGAGCTAAAAACGCGCTGCTTACAGCCAGTACGAGAACAGCGGCAGCAGCGGCTAACCAACTCATGCGAATCCGAAAGCGGTGCCGACGAAATGCGGCGACGAGGCGCGCTTCCGACTGTGCCGTAGCCTCGTGCGGCAGGGATTCCGCGAGTTCTTTTAATGCTCGTTTTAATGCTATTTCGTCGTTCATACAGAACATCCTTCTGGCGCATGCCGTCGCATTTTGGCGAGCAGTATGGCGCGTGCGCGATGCAGGCGCGAGCGTACCGTGCCGACAGCGCAGCTTAGACGGCGTGCGGCTTCTTCGTAAGAAAGCTCTTCGATATCGCAGAGTACGAGAACTTCGCGATAGTTAGGCGGAAGCGCGAGGATCGCCCGGCGCAATCTGGCGAGGTCCTGCGCACGGTGAAGATCGATAGGTTCGATGCCGATATCCGTCATATCTGCCGGCTCCGGGCTGGCTGAGCGCAGATAGCGGCGTACCTGGTTGCGGGCCGCGCCGATCAGATAGGCTTCTAAGCTGCCGAGCGCCGGATCGTATCGGCGCGGAGAAGTCAGGAGCGCGAGAAAAACTTCCTGCGTAACCTCTTCGGCAGTTTCCTGGCTGCCCGACATGTGCATTGCGAAACGAAATACGGAGCCCTGGTGCCGCCAGTAAAGCGCCAGGAAGGCTTCTTCGCTGCCTTTGCCGGACAGGTGAAGAAGATCTTCGTCAGGAGCTTCGCCGCTGGGCCGGGGTTTCGTCACGCCGTTTCATACCGTATTAACCTAGTGACGCACGAAAGTTCCACAAAAGTGAACTTTTTTATGAGCGGTGCGCGTTACTAATATCGATATGGAATTTTTCGGCGCGCAGCTCAAGCAGGTTTTCCGGCGTCTTGGAAGGGCCCCGGTTTTCACGGCGATCGCGATTTTGACACTCGCGCTCGGCATCGGGGCGAATGTGGCGATCTTCAGTGTCCTGGATACGGTGCTATTGAAGGCGCTCCCCTATCCGCAGCCGGACCGTCTGATCGGGCTGTGGCATACCGCGCCCGGAATCGATATTAAAGAACTGAACATGTCTCCGTCGCTGTACTTCACCTATCGCGACCAGAACCATACATTCGAGAACATGGGCGTCTACACGGGCAACGCCGTGAGCGTAACGGGTGTAGGGGAACCGGAGCAGGTGCACTCGCTGCTGGTCACATATGGGGTGCTGCCGACGCTCGGTGTAAAACCCTTTCTCGGACGTGGATTCACCGCGAAAGACGACACGCCAAAGAACCCGGAGACGGTCATCATTACATACGGCTACTGGCAACGAAAATTTGGCGGTGATGCGGGAGTCATCGGACGGCGCATTCGTATCGACGGCAAGGCAAAGGAAGTGATCGGGGTTCTGCCGCGCGGGTTCCGTTTCTTGGACTATGATTCGGAACTGCTCGAGCCGTTTCAGTTCGATCGTAACAAGACGTTTCTCGGCAATTTCAGCTACGAGGGAGTGGCGCGGCTGAGACCGGGTGTAACTCTTGCCCAGGCCAACGCTGATGTGGCGCGTATGCTGCCGATTGCGAATCGTACGTTTCAGGCGCCCCCTGGCTTCAGCGTGAAGCTGTTCGAGAATGCGCGGATCGCGCCGGCATTGCGGCCGTTCAAGCAGGATTTGACGGGCGACATCGGGACGGTGCTGTGGGTGCTCATGGGAACCATCGGCATTGTGCTGTTAATTGCCTGCGCCAACGTAGCGAACCTGCTGCTGGTGCGCGTGGAGGCGCGGCATCGCGAACTGATGATTCGCTCGGCGCTCGGGGCGGGAAAGCGGCGGATCGCGGCGGAACTCCTGCTGGAAAGCCTGACGCTGAGTGTGCTGGGCGGGCTGTGCGGCCTGGCGATTGCGTATGGAGCGCTGAAGCTGCTGGTGCGTATGGCTCCCGCCGGCATTCCGCGCCTGGAAGAGATCGGCATCAACATTCCAGTCGTGCTGTTTGCCATTGCCGTATCGCTATTCACGGGTTTGCTTTTTGGTTCGGTGCCGATATTCAAGTATGCGGGCGTGACGCTCGGGACAGGGTTGCGCGAGGGCGGACGCGGAGCAAGTCAGAGCCGTGAGCGGCACCGCGCACGCAAGACGCTGGTGGTAATTCAAGTCGCGCTGGCTCTGGTACTGCTCGTCAGCTCCGGGCTGATGATTCGCACGTTTCGCGCGCTGATGCATGTCAAACCGGGATTTACGCCCGAGCATTTACAGACGCTCGAGATTTCGATTCCCGAGCAGCAGGTTCCCAAGGCGGAGCAGGTGGCACACATGCAGCAGGCGATTCTGCAGCGGATTGCGGAGGTTCCGGGTGTCGTGTCTGCTGCGTTTGCAACCTCGCTGCCGATGACCGGGCAGGGAAGCAATGACGTTTTGTTTGCCCGCGATCGCACCTATCGCGAGGGCCAGATTCCGCCGATACGTAAATTCGTCTTCAGCTCGCCTGGATTGCACCGTGTGATGGACACACCGTTCATCGCCGGCCGCGACTTCACGTGGACCGAAGTTTACCAGCATTTCCCTGTGGCGCTGGTTTCGGAAAACTTTGCGCGTGAATACTGGGGAAGCCCGGCGAATGCGCTGCACAAACAAGTCCGCGAGGGCATGAACGATCCCTGGCGCGAGATCGTCGGCGTGCTCGGCGATGTGCACGACCAGGGACTGAGCAAGCCACCCAAGACCACCGTGTACTTCCCGACCCTGATGAATGATTTCTGGGGTGACAAGGAATCGGTCCGGCGCACGGTTGCCTTCATTATTCGCAGCCCGCGCGCCGGCTCGGAGAGTTTTTTGAAAGAGCTACGGCAGGCGGTATGGGCGGTGAATGCGAGTCTGCCGCTGGCGGAAGTACGAACCATGGAGCAGATCTATCGCAAGTCGATGGCGCGTACTTCCTTCACGCTGGTCATGCTGATGATCGCGGCCGGCATGGCGCTGCTGTTGGGCGTCGTAGGAATTTACGGCGTGATCGCGTATTCCGTTTCCGAGCGGCGGCGGGAGATCGGCATTCGCATGGCGCTCGGAGCGCGGCATGAGCAGCTTGCCGGCATGTTTGTAAAGCAGGCGCTGGTGCTGGCTGCGATCGGCGCAGCATTCGGCCTGGCCGCAGCGTTTGCGGCGATGCGGCTGATGACGACGCTGTTGTTTGGCGTGAGTGCGACCGATCCCGCTACCTATGCGGCGGTTGTTGCAGCCTTGCTGGCCGTGGCGGTAATCGCGAGTTATGTGCCGTCACGTCGGGCTGCCGCGGTGGATCCAGCGGAGGCGTTGCGGCTCGAGTAGCGCCGTACGTGTGAAAACCGACGATTTGAGCTTGCATGCTGAGGCCGGCAGTGCTGACGTGACTGTCAGATCATCCCGCGCCGTCCAATTTACAATTGCTCGTAATCTGGACGCAATCGGACCGATGATGGACAACTGAAACCAGCGTTAGGACTGAGGACGACCGAAAAACAAAACGTAGCCGTCGGTGTCTTTGAGTTCGAATCCACGCAAACCGTCATCGGTATCTTTGAGTGGTTCGCAAAATTCGACACTGCGCGACGAGAACTCTGCCGCCAACGCGTCCGGGTCGGGCACGTAGAGGTAGGCGTCCCAACGGGCGACGCCTTTCTTGACGTCTCGCGTGTAGTTCGGCACTGGATCGACGCCGACAGCTTTGAACATGATCATCGCGGCGCCACGCCGCACAATACCGAAGAAAATGTCGTCAGCCTGCGGCCCTTGAAACGTGATGTCGAACCCGAGATAATCGCGATAAAACGCCAGTGTGGCGGGGACATTATTCACGATGAAAAGCGGGGCGATGCCGGAGACTTCCGGTTTAGTCGTTTTTCGTCTGGTTTTCGGTTTACTGGTCATAAGACCTTAAGCAGGAACCCATGTGGCGCCGCACGGGATTGGCTACTCGGCTCTCAATGCTTCGGTCGGATCGACACCTGAGGCCCGCTGCGCCGGGATCCACGCGGCGGCAATTGTCGCGAACGCTAGGATCAAAACGGCAAAGGCGATAGCTGCCGGGTCTGCAGGGCTCACAGCGTAAAGCTCCGACTTTACCAGGCGGCCGGAGGCCCAAACAAGTGCAAGTCCAACGGCTACACCTGTGACGATCGTCGCCAGGGCATCCTTCATGACCAGCCAAACGGCCGAAGAGCGCTGTGCGCCGAGCGCCAGCCGGATGCCGATCTCGCGTGTGCGCTGCGTCGCGACGAACGACATGACGCCATATAGGCCAACCAGCGACAACAGCAATGCAACTGTGCTGAAACTGCCAGACAGCGTAGCCAGCATGTGCTCGGTACTGAGCGAACGATTCAACTGATCGTTTACAGTCCGGAAGTCGATGATCGGCAATGCTGGATCGACACTTCGCACGGCTGCGCCAACCGTGCGGCGCGCCAGCCCCGGGTCTCCATGTACTTTTACATAGAACGTCGCGCCGGCGTCGTTGCTCTCAAGGTACGGAAAATAGGCTTGACCCGCCTCCTCTCTCAGACCGCGATAACTGAAGTCCGACATCACGCCAACAATCTGGATGTTCGGTTTGGCGTCGGGTCCTGCACCTTCGCAGATCAATAGCCCTAATGGATTCCTGCCGCCCAGGTAACGTTTTACGAAGCTTTCGCTCACGATAGCGGACCGGTAGCCTGGTTCGGACGGGGAGCGTACATCCCGGCTATCGAAGTTGCGCCCGGCCAGGATCTTAATGCCCATCGTGTCGAAAAAACCAGGCGTGACAGCATTCAAGTTGACGTCGTCCGGAGTTGTCATTCGCTTGTCCGCAAGAATCGTCATCGGATCATTCCAGCTTCCGCCCATCAATAACGGAAAGCGCACAAGGGCGGATGCTTGCGTGATTGGCTCTTGCTGAATCAGTTCGTCTAAGCGACGAACGATACGGTTCCCGTCTGTGGGCGAATATCCGCTTTGCGAAGTACGAATAGTGAAAGATACGAGACTGGCCGTATCGAATCCCGGACCTTTTGCCAAGAGCGCGTCGAGGGTGCGAACAAATAGAGCTGCGTCGACAACCAGCGCCAAAGTCAGAGCAATCTGCGCGGTCACAATGATTTTTCGAATGCGAATTCCGCCGAACGCCGTGCCGCCGCGCTCACGAAGGGATGCAAAGAGCGAATGCCGACGAGCCTGCCATACGGGCGCGAGACCGCTGAGGAGCCCAGCCGCTACGCTTACAGCGAGCGCAAACAGCAAAAGGCGCAAATCCACTGCCGCACTTAATGCATTGGGGCCGTTCCGTTGCGGAAGAAACGCAATGAGAGTCCGGACTGCGAGTGGCGCCAGTGCCGTTCCAAGAACGCCGCCGGCAAGCGCGATTACCAAACTGTCGGCCAGAAGCTGCCGTCCGAGCCGGGCGCGCGAAGCGCCTAGCGCAAGCCGCATCTGGGTCTCACGTTCATGCGCGGACGCACGCGCCAGAAACAAGCTGGACACATTCAAACATGCCAAACCCAACAAGACGCCGGTTACTCCCAAAAGGACCCAGAGTGGTTCGGCGAACTGCGGCCGCCTGAGCGGCGAATGGCCCTGAGCGGCCGGAGTTAGCACCAACGTTGAATTCAGGAAATTGCGTCTGCGCTCAGCGGTGATGATGGGAAAACCAGGCCGGCGCATATCCTCCTGTAGTCTCGCCTTGAACCAGGGTTGAAGACCGATTTGAGCTCTCTGCAGCGTCATTCCGGTATTCAGCCGGCCAACCACCTGCATCCAGCGTATCCGGCGATTCAAGTAGTCGTTAAAGCCTGGTATCGCCCAACTCGACATGGAGGCGGGCAGCCAGATGGAAGGCACTTCGCCGACATCGATTCCGTAAAATGTCTCCGCCGCGATGCCGATCACCGTCAGCGGATGGCTATTCACGAGCAGCTTGCGGCCGACTACATTCGAAGCACCTCCGAGTTTTGTCTTCCAAAAATCATAAGAGAGAACGACCACGGGATTTGCGTTGGGCGCACCATCGTCTTCGCTGGCCAGGACGCGTCCCGCAATCGCGCCGACGCCGAGTACTTGAAAGTAATTGCCGGACACAACCTCTGCCGTCACCTGTTGAGTGTCGGCGAAGGTCGTGACGTTAACCGGGGTGAGCGCGCGGCAAAGGACGCCCTCGAAAAACTGTTTCTGCTGGCGGAGATCGCGGCAAATTGGATATGACATGAGATTCCAACTGCCAAACCCCGGCGCAACTTGATCGCCTTTCCAATCAATGAGCACAAGACGCTCTGGCGCGCGGACCGGAAGGGCGTGCAGTAGGACCTGGTCGACCAAAGAGTAGATGGCAGTGGTCGCACCGATTCCAAGCATCAACGAAACTACCGCGGCGATGGTGAAAGCGGGACTCTTGTAAAAGGATCTTAGGGAGAAGCGAAGGTCATATACAAAATCTCGCGTCCATCGAGTCAGCCACATATCGCGCACCTCCTCCCGTACCTGCGTGATACCGCCCAACTCCAGCACGGCCTGTCTGTGCGCTTGGTCAGCCGCCACGCCCGAAGCCTCGAGATCGCTGATGCGGCGGTCAAGGTGATAGCGCAGTTCGCGATCGAAGGCAGCCTCAAGCTTGTTGCGACGGAACCAGTTCGTCAATTGTCGGATCATCAACGGCCCTCACTGAAGATGAGCTGAACCGCGCCCGCAAGCCGCGACCAACTCTCTTTTTCGACAGCCAGTTGTTTGCGGCCGGTGGCGGTCAACGAGTAGAACTTGGCTTCGCGGCCAGTCTCGGATTGCTTCCACTCGCTGCGAAGCCATCCCTTTTGCTCCAGCCTGTGGAGTGCGGGATACAGCGAACCTTGGTTTACCTGCACCACGGATCGCGAGACTTGCTCCAGACGCTGCGCCACACCATAGCCGTGAGCCGGTTCCAGAGACACGATCTGCAAAATGAGCATGTCAAGCGTGCCCTGGGGAATTGGAAAGCGGGAAGAACTCAATGCCTCAACCTTCTACCGTTGAGCATACCGCTTAATAGGTCGAAGGTCAAGGCATGACGGGAGCGGAACCGGCCAACGTCAGGGATTGCAGCCGCCCGCGTGACCGGGCTCCGGATTCGTGCAGAGCGGCCCTGGCGCTTTTGGGATGGGCGTGCTGATTAGCGCGAGCGGACCGGCTTTGTGTTCTCCGTAAAGGGAGTCGGTTTCGGCGAACCGGTTTCTATCAGGCGTGGGCAGGAGGCCGGCATGACGCGTCCTCGCGCAGGCGCTCACTGACATCGAATGCCAATAGCCGGTAATGTCCCGCAACACGGAGTCATGTCGCTGGCAGGTCTTAAGGCATGAACGTAATTGAATAACGGCCCGCCACACGAACCATCTCCGCGATGGCAATGGGTTCTTCGAGGTTTTTTGCCCCTCGAGCTGCACCGACTGGCGCACCCAGGTCGCGAAAGTAGTTTTCGAAACCGCCCGGTGTGATGTATACCAGGAAGCGCACATGGGTCGATACCACTCGGAAGGTGTGCACAACATTCCGTGGCAAAAACGCCGACTGGCCGGATTCTAATGTGATCTCTTCGTTGCCGCGGAGCACTTTCAACTTGCCTTCCAGCACGTAGAACAACTCATCTTCGTTACG
>DATBGM010000174.1:0-4667 GCA_036557945.1 Bryobacteraceae bacterium
ACCAGCACTGCTTTTCCCTGAAAGAGCCGGACATAGGCGAAGTTTCCCAATGAGTAATTCGTTTCTCCCAGCAGAACGAGAAGCACGAGCGTCACGATCGTGGCTTGGAGCCATCGATGCGTGACGGTTTGTAGAAAGAAAGCCCAGGCAAAAGGCAGAAGCATCGCGAAGAATAGCGGCCCAGCGGTGTGCGCCCAGAAAAGAGTAGGAGGCATCGAGCCCGGACCGCCAAAGGTTCGTGCCAGCATGCCTGTAAAAAGTTCGAGCGAATCCACTTTGTAGGTCGGAAGAATCAGCGGAAACTGATGGCCGCCATACAACGAGTCATGTTGGAGCACAGGGCTGTCAGGATGCGCGACCGAATCGGAGATGACTCCTACAAAAAAAGCGTCGTCTGCGTCCGGCCGATGGGCGATAAATGTTAAGCCGGCAGACAGGACCGCTAACACGACCAGCGGCTTCGTCGCCCATTTCGAGTGTCGAGCGCCAGCATCATTGACCCGTTGATCAGGTTCGCCGAAAACGTTCCATGCGATGAGGAACAGAATGCAGAGTATCCAAAAAAGAACGTACGCACTTGGAATATGCCGCAGACTAACGATCAGACAAGCTAAAACCAACCAAAACCAGGAGTGCCTGTGGTTTCTGCGTGGGTTCGCGGGAGTTGAGGATTTCGATTTCAGATACGGCGCCGCCGCTTACAGAGCGCGCGGCACAATAGAATCCAGCGAGGAGAACGATGGGCGCGAGAAATGTGAGGCTGCGCAGCCCTAGCTTTGTTAATACCGCGATATGGCAGAGAAGTGTCCAGAATCCAAAACACCAGGCGTAAGCGTATAAGAGTGAGGTCCAGCGTGCGGCCCGCAACTCGTGCGCTAAACTCGCTAACTTTCCCCGCAAGTGTCGGTTCGCAAACCGGCCATTGCGGCGGTTCTGTAGTTGCGACTCCGAGAGCTTAGCGTTTTCCTGGAAATTATTATTGGAGCCGGTCACGGCCTTCAATAATATCGAGAAAACTGCTTAATTGGCCAAGCTAAGCCGCTCCTGCCCTTCGCTCGTTTCCAGGCAGGCTGAATTGTTTTTGTGAGAGGTTCGATGGGCTGTTCGCGGAACTGAGGTCGTGTCAGCTCGCGCTCGAGCCCGCCGCTGAGGCGCCTACTACCCGCTGCTGTTCGGGAGTGTGACGCTCGTCGTGTTTGCCGAAGATCATCTTGCCGGCCGTCGTCTGCAGAACGCTGGTCACGGTGATGTCGATCGTTTTCGAAATCAGGCGCCGGGCGTTGTCAACCACGACCATTGTGCCGTCGTCCAGATAAGCGACACCCTGGTTGTATTCCTTCCCCTCACGCGAGATGAAGACGCGCATGGTCTCGCCGGGGAGAACGATAGGTTTGAGCGAGTTGGCCAGTTCGTTGATATTGAGCACCGGCACGCCTTGCACCTGCGCCAGCTTGTTAAGGTTGAAATCGTTAGTGACGATCTTTGCCTTATGCTGCTTGCCGTATTCGATAAGCTTGAGGTCGACTTCCCGGACGCCTGGAAAATCCTCGTTGGAGACCTCCACCTGAAGCGGGGCGATCGCCTGCAGCCGGTGCACCACATCCAGTCCGCGGCGTCCCCGGTTCCGTTTGGCGGAGTCGGCGGAATCAGCCACCAACTGCAGCTCGTGCAGCACGAATTCGGGAACCACCACGTGGCCATCCAGAAATCCCGATTCCGCGATATCGGCGATCCGGCCGTCGATCAGGACGCTGGTATCGAGTACCTTGGCAGCCGAAAGCGGGCCGTTGCGCTTGGCCGGCGAGCCGATCAGATCGGTCTTGATGAAATCGGATTTGGCGATACCTACACATAGGCCGATAAAGGCGCCGAGCAGAGGAATCGCCAGGCGGAAAAACTGGAGAGTCGGCCCTTGCAGCAGCACCGACTGGTTCAGCACAAAAGCCACCAGCATGCCGATGGATATGCCGATCACCGCTCCGCAGGAACCGCCGACTAACGTCTTCAAATCGGCCCGGCGGAGGCGAATTTCCACGACGGTAGCGCCGGCAGCTACCACAATGCCGCTCAGAGCAGCGGCGAACGAGGACAACCGGAACGGGTGAGTAATCGCGGCTAATACTCCTATCAGAGCGATGAATAAGCCACGAATGATGAGCGCTTCCCAACTAATTCTTTTCACATCTTCAGCTTTCCGGCTCATTGCCAGAACACGGGGGGAGGAACCAATTGTCTTGCGCTCGAAGGCATTCCGGCGCAACCCTCTAGTCACCATTATCACTCAGACAATGGGAGGAAGTATATCACAGGAAACAGTGGGAGGGATAAGAACGAAAGGGCGGCGGGGGATGAGGGAAAGGAACCGCGCCGGGGGCTAAAGAGCCTTGGCGAGTTCCTCTGCGAAGGCACTCTGGCGGGCAGGAGATCCGCCCGTACGCTTGCCGTTAGCCGATTTTCGCTGCGGTCCGTTGGCCGCGCCTGCCGCTGCGGGGCGGCGGTTGCGTTCTGCGGGCGTACCCTTAGCCGCGCCCTTGCCGGTCTTCGGCGGCTGAGCGGGATTGGCACGAAGGAGACGGTCTTCGAGAGGAGCGCGGTCGAAGCGGCGAATAATCGAATTCATTTCCTCCTGGTTGGGGGACTCGATGAAAGCGAAGCCCTTCGATTCCTGTGTCTCCGGATTGCGTATGACCTTGACCGCGTCAGCGACCAGGTTTTCTGAGGAGAGCCATGACTTGATATCGTCGGCCGTCACCCAGACAGGGAGATTTCCGAGGAAAACGGTAAAGCTCATGTAATAAGTTGTGTTAGCTCCGAGGGAAAGTTTACGAGGCGTACCTCGCTAGGATTGCTCATCCCGGAGGCTATTAGCATCCTAGCATAGCGCTTGCAAACACGGAAAGACAAAATTGGCGTTAATGCGTTGCTGCGCAAAGGTTAGCCTGTCTCTTGGATGCATGTGACCGGAAATTTGTCGCGCCGGATTTCGCCCGCGCGTCGCGTGGCGTTCACGACACTTGCAGCCGTCGCCGGCGGCGCCTACGCATCCGATGAATTGAAGAAACGAAGCCAAAGGCTCTCATCGCGCGACGCCGGGCTGGCTGCGCAGCTTGTTTTCGGCTGCCTGCGTTATCAGGCGCAGCTCGATTTCCTTATCTTTCAATACTCTGGCCGCCGGGACCTGGATCCCGAAGTCCGTTTGGCAGTTCGTTTGGCGATTTTCCAGATGCGCTATCTGGAGCGCATCCCCGTCCATGCGGCCGTAGATGAGTCGGTCGAGCTGGTTAAATCGACCAGGCGCTCAGCCGCCGGATTCGCCAATGCCGTTCTGCGCAAAGTAAACCGGAAGCCGGTCGTCTGGCCCGACCGCGGGACAGAGCTCAGTTGTCCCGAGTGGCTGCTGGCTCGCTGGACGGAGCATTTCGGCGAAGAAGCGGCGCAAGCGATCGCGGCTGTGGCTTTGAGGGAGCCTGAGGCGTTCGTGCGCATTCCGCCTGGCGAGCACGTGCCGCCCGGGCTAGAGCCCACCGCCCTCGCAGACGCGTACCGCGTCCTCTCGGAAGTGCCGTCGGGAATGCGCCTGCACGATATCGGCTCGCAAAGCATCGTTCCACTGCTCGGAATTCGGCCGGGAGACCGTTACCTGGACCTTTGCGCTGCGCCCGGCAACAAAACCGTGCAGGCGCTCGAAGCGCGGCCGGTTTTCGCGATCGCCTGCGATGTGAGTTTCCGGCGGCTGCGCGAACTTCCACCGGTTTGCCCGCGCGTGGTCCTCGATGCCGCCGAGCCGCTGCCCTTTTCCGGCCGCTTCGACCGCGTTTTCATCGATGCGCCGTGCTCGGGCACCGGAACGCTGGCCCGCAACCCCGAAATCAAGTGGCGGTTGCAGCCGGAAGAGCTGGCCCGCTTCGCGGAACGCCAATTGGCCATCTTGCGTCAGGGCGCGGCGGTGCTGGCAAACCGCGGAACACTGCTCTATGCGACCTGCTCGCTCGAACGCGAAGAGAATGAAGAAGTCATCGCCCGATTCCTGCGCGAAAACCCCGAATTTCGCTGTGTGAAAGAGCACTGGCGCATTCCCGGCCGCGACGAAGGCGACGGGTTTTATGGGGCGCTGCTCGAGGCAGACGGAGACGGTACGAGCGACTACTTTAACCGTTGAAATTCTTGGACACTGATCCCAAGCTGATCCAGGATTCGGTTATAAAGCGGCGGTCCAATCTCGCGGCTACCATGAATCGGGATTGTGACCGCCCGCCCGTCCGGATGATTCCACCGCTCATGACTTCCAGTTTGGCGGCTCTTGTGAAAGCCTAGCCGCGCGGCGACTCGGCGGAACTCCTCCGCGCGAGCGCTAGGCATGTACGATTTCGGTCGTGTCCGCGGGAAGCTTGACTCCGCGGTCACGGAACTCGGCTTCGATCATGGAGAATACCTGTTCGAGCTCCGACAACGCTTCCGCGCGGGTAGGCATCAAGGCATAGCAGCCGGGAATCGAGGGTACTTCCGCCACCCATCCGGATGGTTGATTCCGGTAGAGTACGACTTTGTATTCGTCCAATGCCATCAATGTCTTCATTCTAGGTGAGGCTTTGAGTTTGCGAAGAATGCCGAATTCATAGCTCAAAAATTCTCGAGCATCCAGATATTACGCGCGGCGAAGGCTGAGC
>DATBGM010000175.1:0-4844 GCA_036557945.1 Bryobacteraceae bacterium
ATCGCACGAAATCTACTCGCCCATGAGACTCGACAGAAATTTGCCGCTGCCGTACCCCAATCGATGTCCTCCCTGCAAGCCGTCAATAAAATCGACGAATTCGATCTTACGACAGCCCTCGGTAAAGACTTGAGGTTTGCAGCATCTATCCGCCTTCTTAAGCCGATCCAAACCGGCTATCAAAGAATTCCTTGATACCCTGCTTGGGGATGCAATACGTTCTTGCGCTCGATCAGGGAACCACCAGTTCGCGGGCTCTCTTGCTCGGGGATGACGGCCGCGTGCACGCAGCGGCGCAAGCGCCGTTCGAACAAATCTATCCACAGCCCGGCTGGGTCGAGCACAATCCGTCTGAGATCTGGTCCACCCAGTTCGGCGTGGCCATGGATGCTCTCGCGCAAGTAAATGCCCGCCCGGACTCCATCTCGGCTATCGGCATTACGAATCAGCGTGAGACCACCGTGCTCTGGGATCGTAAGACCGGCGAGCCTGTCGCCAATGCTATCGTCTGGCAGGACCGCCGCACCGCATCTTTTTGCGATGACCTCCGCCGCCATGGCCACGAGCAGTTGATCCAGCAGAAGACCGGTCTGGTCATCGACGCCTATTTCTCCGCCAGCAAACTGCGCTGGCTTCTCGATCACATTCCCGGTGCGCGCGAACGAGCGGAACGCGGCGAACTTGCCTTCGGAACCGTCGATAGCTGGCTGATCTGGAAACTAACTGATGGCGCGCGGCACGTAACGGATGCAACCAACGCAGCCCGCACCATGCTGTTCAACATTCATACCCTGAGCTGGGATGACGAACTGCTCGCTCTCTTGGATGTACCCCGCGCGGTACTTCCGGACGTGGTCGATTCGAGCGGTGTCTGCGCCAAAACTGCGGGCGTAGTGACAGGAGTTCCCATTGCCGGCATTGCAGGCGACCAGCACGCCTCTCTGTTCGGCCAGATGTGTACCGAACCCGGTATGGTGAAATGCACCTACGGCACCGGCAGCTTCATGCTGCAGAATACAGGCACCCACGCCGTCACCTCGCATAACAAACTGCTCACGACGATCGCCTGGCGCATGAACGGGCAGACCACCTATGCGCTCGAAGGCAGCGTTTTCATCGCGGGCGCAGTCGTGCAGTGGCTGCGCGACGAGTTGCAGATCATCCGTACTTCTGAAGAAATCGGCTCTCTGGCTGCCAGCGTAAACGATACCGGCGGCGTCTACTTCGTGCCTGCCTTCGCCGGCCTTGGCGCTCCACATTGGGACCAATACGCGCGCGCTGCCATTGTAGGGCTCACGCGCGGCTCTAATCGAGCCCATATTGCACGGGCCGCTTTGGAAGGCATCGCGCTTCAGGTTGCCGATATTTTGTCCGCTATGGAATCGGATTCCGGAGTTCCCGTAACGGAGCTTCGCGTCGACGGCGGCGCCGCCCGCAACGATCTCCTCATGCAAATGCAGGCCGATCTCTTAAACGTGACCGTAACGCGACCGCAAAATACCGAAACGACCGTCCTCGGCGCGGCCTATCTGGCCGGCCTCGCGACTGGTTTCTGGCCCGATCAGGCCGCCATTCAGCAACAATGGGCTGCCGAGCGGCGCTTTCTACCCAACATGTCAGGCGATCAGCGATCGAAGCATCTTGCAGACTGGCGTCGCGCGCTCGAACGCGCCCGGGCATGGCATCAGGAGTGACGCGCAGCGATCTCCTGCGCGCAGCCGCTGAGCCACGCGAATGGGATTTCGTGGTGGTGGGTGGCGGCGCAACCGGGCTCGGTGTCGCTGTCGAAGCGATCTCTCGCGGCTATCGCACGCTGCTTCTCGAAGCACGCGATTTCGCCTGCGCCACTTCCAGCCGAAGCACCAAACTCGTCCACGGCGGTGTGCGCTATCTCAAGCAAGGCGACCTGAAACTCGTCCTGGAAGCTCTCGCCGAGCGCGGCCGTATGTTGCGCAACGCCCCGCACCTCGCCCATCGCCAGGCCTTCATCGTGCCCGCCTGGTCCTGGCTCGATCTCCCCTTCTACGGCGCAGGCCTCACCCTTTATGACCTGCTCGCCCGCTCCGAACGCCTTGGCCGTTCGCGTATTCTGAACCGCCGCGAGACCCTCGCCGGACTTCCCAATGTCAACTCCAAAGATCTGCGCGGCGGCATCCTCTATTACGACGGCCAGTTCGACGACGCCCGCTACGCCATCGCCCTCTTGCGAACATTTCTGGATCTCGGCGGCACGGCAGTAAACTACGCCCCTGTTGCGGCGCTCATTAAGAACAATAACTTCATCGCTGGCGTCAGCGCGCTCGATACCGAAACCGCTACGCCCTTAGAAATCCGCGCCAAGGTCGTCATCAACGCGACCGGCATCTTCTCCGATACTCTTCGCAGTCTCGATGAGCCGCAAACGAAACCTGTCATTACCGTCAGCCAGGGCACCCATTTCGTCCTCCCGCGCCGTTTTCTTCCGGGCCAGGCCGCGCTCATGATTCCCAAAACGTCCGATAACCGCGTCCTCTTCGCCATTCCCTGGCACGAGCACGTCATCGTCGGTACAACGGATGAGCCTGTTCCCCGCCCCGAATATGAACCACATTCGCTCGCTGAAGAACGTCGCTTTCTCGCTGCCAATATCGAGCGCTTCCTCGGCGTACAGCCGACCCCAAACCAGGTCTTGAGCATGTGGACAGGTCAGCGCCCTCTCGTTCGCCGGCCCGACAAATCCACCACCGCCGCCCTTTCGCGCGATCACACCATTCTGATCTCTCCGTCGCGCCTCGTGACCATCACCGGCGGCAAATGGACCACCTATCGCAAGATGTCGGAGGATGTTGTCGACCGAGCGGCGCCCCTCGCCCATCTACCTTCGAGCCCATCGAAGACACGCGATCTCAAACTCCACGGCTGGATCGATAAATCAAATTCCGAAGACTGGCAACAGGTCTACGGCTCCGATCTGCGCGCCCTCGACGCTCTCGCGGCAAGCGAACCCGAACTGAACGAACCCCTTCATCCGCGGCTTCCTTTCCGCAAGGTCGAAGTTCTCTGGGCCGCCAAACACGAGCTCGCCCGCACCGTCGAAGACGTGCTCGCCCGCCGTACTCGCGCCCTCTTCCTCGACGCCCGTGCCGCCAGCGAAGCTGCTCCCGAAGCTGCGCGCCTGCTCGCCAGCGCTCTCGATCGCAATACAGAATGGCAAGACGAACAAACGCGCGCGTTCCAATCGGTCGCGCAAAATTACATCTGGAACGGTGACACCCAATGAACCCTGCATACGGAGAATTTATCGGCACGATGGTTTTAATCCTGCTCGGCAACGGCGTTGTCGGCGGCGTGCTACTCAAACACAGTAAAGCCGAAAATTCCGGCTGGCTTGTTATAACAACCGGCTGGGCGCTCGCCGTTTTTGCCGGTGTAGCGGTTGCCATCTCGATGGGCGACGCTGACGCCCATCTGAACCCCGCCTTCACCGTCGCGAGTGTGCTCATGACCGGTCACGCCGATCGCCTGTGGACCTACATCCCCGCCCAAATACTCGGCGCGATCGTAGGGGCGCTGCTCGTCTGGCTTTTCTATCTCCCGCACTGGGCGCCAACCGATGACGCGACAAAAAAACTCGCCTGCTTCTCCACCATTCCAGCCATGCGCCGCCTGCCGTCGAATTTTTTAAGCGAAGCGATCGGCACTTTTGTTCTCGTGCTCGTCGCCGCCGCGTTGGTTTCGAAGCGTCTGGCGCCCGGCGGCGTCGCTCCCGGCCTCGGCCCCTTGCTTGTCGGCAATGTCGTCTGGAGTATCGGGCTCTCGCTCGGTGCGACTACCGGCTATGCCATAAACCCCGCGCGCGATTTCGGCCCGCGCATTGCACATTCCTTCCTTCCCATTCCTGGCAAAGGCTCCTCCGATTGGAGTTATGCACCCATCCCGATCTTCGGCCCGGTTGCAGGCGCGATCGTGGCTGCACTTTTCATCAAATTCACCGGCATTTAGGGTTTTTGTATCCCGAAATGGCCTACTAAGAGTAGACGTGCAGCCTGCTGGAAGCGGAATAGGCCTCCCATTAAAGAATCCGGCAAGCCGCTTCCGGACGGAGGTGTTCGAGCGCTTATCGGCGCAGTGCGCAGCCGCTGCCAGCGGCATGAGGAAGAGGTATCTACAAAACCGCAGCCAACATTCGAACTGCTCAACCAGGAAGCACACGGCAAATGAAGTGGCTTACCAAACAAGCCGCGCTAAATTCCAATTCATTCCATTCTCGAACTGCAAATCTAGTGGTTCTGGACACGGTTGTCTCACGTCAGGAAAACCAGTCGAGATGTGCTTTAATGGTGAAGAGTTTCGTTTGGCGCTAATTGCCGAACGCAACGGAGCGATGCTCCTCAGTAGCTCAACGGTAGAGCATTCGGCTGTTAACCGAAGGGTTGTAGGTTCGAATCCTACCTGAGGAGCCATAGAATCAAACGTTTACAGCGACGACGTAGCCGCACGTCCGCCGACGCACAGCCCATAAGGCTCTATACGAACGAGGCACGATGGGTCCGACACGCGGCGAAGTTTGAGGGCAGTTTACGGTTCAGCTCCCCTAGGCGGACCAGGTCAAACCCAGAACACGATGAAAGTTCCCTTACAGGATCTTGGCGATTGTCGACAGCGAGTAGCCGCGGGCGCCCAAGGCTACAGCAATCGATTCAAGCCGACGAGGGTGATTCAGCCTCCTGAATGTAGAGTGGCAGATCTTCACCTGGTGCTGCGCCGCCGGCTGGCTTCGGCTGGCAACGAACTCGGCAGCGCCGCTGTTGTACTCAGAGCGTTGGCCGCGCTTCCCCCGGCGCCGACATCTGGCTTTTGCAGAT
>DATBGM010000176.1:0-4897 GCA_036557945.1 Bryobacteraceae bacterium
TTATCCGAATCGGTTCTGGCCAGCGTCGTGAAATCGCCGCCTGCTTTCAGCTTCTTTTCGATCTCGTCCGCTTTGGCCCGAGCCTGCTCCTCGGTCCGCGTGTTCGTATTGCTCGAAGCAGGCGTGCCAGGCGGATTGAAGCCCACAAAGATGCCGCTTAAGTCAACGCGATCAAATTCCTGCGGATGCGCGTTGTAGTATTGCGCGGGATCAGCCGTGGGCGTGCCGGCAGCATTGCTTGCGATCTTGTTTATATACGCCTGGGCGAGAATACCGTCATGGCTGAGTTGAAGCTGCTCCTTTAACGGAGACTGCTGGTCGAGGTTCATCTTCACAGCCTGCTGCGCCAAATCCTGGCTCATGTAGATCTGCTGCACAACCGAAGGCAGATTCGATTCATATCGCTTCAGCTGGTCGGGCGGAATGGCCTTCAGAAGGCTGGCCGCTTCCCGAGCGGTCACTTGTTTGCCGTTAATTAAAGCGACCACGCGATTCGGCTCTACGTGCGCCACTGCATCCGGCCCCCTCGGCTTAATAGCGCTCGCTGCCGCCGGGGACGGCGACTGAGTAGTAGCTGGCTGGGCATTCGCTGGACTGGTCGAAGGTGTCTGCGCAAAGCTGATGCTGGCACAGAACAAGCTTGAAAGTACAAAACTGCTCTTCATCAATAATTGCCGGTTCGCTCCCACTCTAGCATGGAGAACCGGCAGCAGAAGCCGCTGGCGGGCCCTCAACTATTGAACGATGCTGGCTTTTTTCAGGTTGGCTGCGGCTTTAGCTTTGGCGCTCGCGCTGATTTGAATATTATTTACGACCTGGGCCGCTCCGGCAGTGCGGGCCATGCGGGTGGCAGCCCCCTTGTGCTGGATCACGTTAGTCGTACCCTCCCAGGTAACGACTCCACGCAGTACATGGAACTTAAATCCGTCTTTCCCGATTTTGGACTTCGCCAGCTTGGTACGGATGGTCGCCTCGATCTGCGAATCGGAAGGGGTCGACGTGTGCACGGTTTTCGTGTTCGTGTAGGGAGTTGCATTTAGCCCAAGCGGGAGCACGAGCATTAAGGAAAGGACCGGCAAAATCAGAAGGGCAGCAAGACGTTGCATGGATTGTCATAACCGTAGTGCTTAAGTAGCCGGATTTTTCGCATGGAGCACGCTACGCTCGTACTTGCGTTTTCTGAAAAACGAGATGAAATTCAGGAACGAACCCATCTTCTGGCTCCAGGCCAGTGTTCTCCTCTTATTGGTCTTCCCTTTTATTTCGCCTACGTTTCGCGATAACGATCAGGCCGTAATTCTCAGCGGAGCCTGGCAGATCGCTCATCATCAAGCCAGGTTTTTTCATGCCACGTTCTACAACTTCGATAAGCAGTGGGGTGTGTTTCTGGCTCTCAGCTGGCTCTACAGGCTTTTTCCGCGCGTCGATCCAGTCCTTTCCGCAAATGTTCTGCTCACTACGATTGCATCTGTCGCCTGGCTGTCCCTGGCCATCCGAGCCCGCCGCACAGCGTTTGCTTTGCTCTTCCCGATTCTGCTCTCGCCGGTATTGATCCTTTACATGCCGTTTCTTGGAACCGCGTGGTTCTCACTTGCCTTCCTGCTGCTTGCATCCGGTTTTCTCCGAATGCATTCCGCCGCCGGCCGGGGTACCGGAGTGCTTCTGGTTGCCATAGCTGCAAGCTGCCGCGGCGATGTGGTTCTTGCCGTCCCCGCCCTTGTGTTGTCGCAAATCGCCCGCCGGCGACTGATTTTTTTGCTGAGAACGCCGCTAGCCTGGTTCGTGAGCGCGGCCGCCCTTCTGCCGGTCCTCTTGGGGAAATGGATCGCCGGAGCCAGCCTGCCTGATCGGAATCCATTCTCATTTGATCTGCGTGCCTATTCCGGCTTCCTTCTCTTCGGGTTGACGCCTGCCGTGCTTTTACTGCTCGGTGTACATACCGCCGCATGGAGCCGAGTTTCCTGTGCAAGAAGCCGTTTTCGGCTGTTCTACAGCTTGCTGGCCGCCGCGCCGTTCGTTCCGCTGGGCTTTTACTCGCTGCAGATGTATACGCTTCGCTACCTTTTCCTCACTCTTGCGAGTCTGCTCTTCCTCGTTTCGAGCCGCCGCTTCGGTCGGTTCGCGTCTTCGCGCGCCATGCAAACCGCGCTCATCGTGCTCACGATTCTGCCCTGGGTGGTTGGTTTACACCTGCCGCTTTTGACTCATGCGGGCTTAACTTTTGCGAATCCTACGCGCTTTCCAACCGGCGACGGCATGTTTCCGATGGGCGCCTATCTCGGCTTCGCCTGGCAGACCCGGTTTCGTGACCGGATGACGATCGATCATAACCAGAAGATCTGGCTGGCAGCTCGGAGCGTGAACTATGAAGCATGCACCGACGGAACAGTTCCGTTTCTGATTACGCCGATGTCGAACTTCGTCGAGTTTGCCATCCGGCTGCAAGACAAACGGCCGCTGGCAATCGATTTCGTGGCGGAATCGCCTTGTGGGAGCGCGTATGTTGACGCCCGCTCCATCCTGCGCGGCATCCGGCCCGACAGGCGTGACGGACCATTCTTTACCTACGGAATGAAATTCGTTTCGCGCCGGGAGAATGGCCAGTTAGTCGTGCGCATCGATTCGAGCAAACAGCAGACGACGGAAGCCCGGCTCCTCCAAGATCTCAGTCAGGAATTCAGCCGGCGCGAGAGCGAAATCTTCTTGCGACTGCCCGGGCAGATTCCGCTCAAACCGGGCCTGCGCTACGCGCTATTTTCTGAGCATGACTGCTCACGTACGGGCGATAGCCTGATCCGCGCAAGCTGGACCGGCAAGCCGGGCGAAACAAGCTTTGCTGTGGACCGAAGCTGTTTCGCGCCATTCGCTGGGTGGGCACGCACAACCTTGCCGCCCTATATGGGTTTGTAAGTTACAGAATCAATGGCGTCATTCGTAACGCAAGGCGCGCATCGGATCGACACGCGCGGCCCGCAGAGCCGGAACGTAGCCTGCCAGGGCAGCAACGAGCGCGATCACAACGGTCGCCCCTGCAATCGAAAACGGATCTGTTGGCGCGATTCCGTAGAGCTGGGAACGAACCGACTGGCCCAGCGCCCAGGACACCGGCAGCGCAATCGCCACGCCGATCCCGGCTAGCACCAAAACTTCACGCATGACGAGCCACAGCACATCGCGTTTGGCTGCGCCAATGGCCATGCGGATGCCGATTTCCCGCGTGCGACGGGCCACTGTGTATGCCATTACGCCATAAAGACCGATTGCGGCCAGCAAGGTCGCGAGCAATCCGAAACCAGTCGATAGCGTGCTGACGAGACGCTCGATCACCAGCGAATTCTCCACCTGCCGCTCGAGCGTGATCATGTCGAAAACCGGCAGATTGGCATCGAGTTCGTGCACCCGCTTGCGGATGCTGTTAAATACATCGTCGGGATTGTGTGTCGTTCGAATGTAGGCCGTCATGCCGGTCGCAAAGTCCATCTGGCGATACGGGCGGAATACTTCGAGCGGAATCTCATCACGCAAGCTTTCATAACGCGTCGCGCGAATCACGCCGATGATCGTGATATCGGTCTTGGTTCCCGGATCGATGCCCATACCGATACGATGGCCGACAGCATTGACCGTGCCGAAATACTTTTTTGCGAAGGCATCGTTTACGATGCACACCTTTTGCGATGAAATGACGTCGCTCGGGCGGAAGTCGCGGCCGGCAAGCAGCGGAATGCCGAGCGTTTCGAAGTAGCCGGGCGAAACGAAATTCATATGCGGATCGGGCAGCTCGCCGGTCTTCGGCGTATAGGAATCGATCGTCACCCACTGATCCCATTCGTCGCCTTCCATCACGGCCACAATGGCGAGCGCCGCATGCTCGACACCCGGCAATGAGCGGAGATTTTCCTGTAACCGGTCATAAAACGCCTTTGCACGCTCAGGCGGCGCTCCGTTCAACGTGGGATCGACTTTGAACGCGAGCAGGTTCGCTGTATGGAAACCGGGATCGAGATCGCGCAGCGTGCTCAGGCTGCGAATGAAGAGTGCGGCGCCGACCAGCAGGATCAGCGAAAGGGCAATCTGCGCCGTGACCAGCAATTTGCGTAAGCCGGTCGAGGCGCCGCCCGACACTGCTCCTGCCTGATCCTTCAATGTGTTTGCCACATCCGCCCGCGTCGACTGGAGCGCGGGCACGAGTCCGAAAACAATTCCTGTGATGAGCGACAGCGCAAAGTTGAAAGCGAGAATGCGGGCGTCGGGCACAGGCGAGAGCGTGAGCGGTGTCGAGCTCGGCGGTAAAAACCGAAGCAGCGCGTGGTCAATCCAGAACGCCAGCGCCAGTCCGGCGAGTCCGCCGATTACTGAAAGCAGCAGGCTTTCTACGAGAAGCTGGGCGACGATTCTCCGCCGTCCCGAACCGAGCGCCAGCCGCACGGCAATCTCTTTCTGCCGCGCTGCGGCGCGCGCGATCAGCAGATTGGCCACATTTGCACACGCAATCAAAAGCACCAGCGCCACAGTCGCCATCAGGACGAGCAGGGGCTTCGAAAATTGATGCCTTAGTTCCGAGCGACCTGTGGCGGCCGGCAGAATGTTCATCGACATCTGCAAAAACTTCTTCTTCATTTCAGGCGACGCTTTGGCAAACGGCTTCTGCTGCACTTCCATGCGGAGGATCTGGTGAAAGAACGGCTGAATACTCGCTTTCGCTTCTTTTGCCGTGACGCCCGGTTTCAGGCGTCCGAAGGCTGTCACCCAGCGGAAGCGGCGCTCGTTCAGATCGAAGAAGCGGAACAGTTTCGGCGCCATCATGACCGGCACCCGGACCTGCGGTGCATAACTTGGATCCGGACCCGGAAAATCCGCCTGGCTCACGCCAATGACGGTGAACGGATAGCCGTTA
>DATBGM010000177.1:0-10205 GCA_036557945.1 Bryobacteraceae bacterium
CCGCGTGCTAGATTTAGGAGCCCAAATTCCCTTATGACAGTGAGATTTATACTCACCACCGCAATCGTTCTCGCATCCTCGATAAGTCCCATGGCGCTTGCAGCCGACCTTACGATTGATTTCAACGGAATTGCAGGAAGCAATGGATCGCCTTTTACCAGCTACACGCAATCTGGTTTGACCGTGTCGCCGAGTTCGGGGAGCTGGCTCGAGGACTCGAACTTCGGAGACCCCGGGCCTTACATTTACTTCATCGCCCCCGGCGGAAGCACAATGACGTCCGGCATTGCTATCGCCGACGGCGGGGCACAGTTTGCGTTCCGTTCTATCGATCTCTACTCCAGCACGACATCCATACCATACAGCCTCACGGGCCTCCTGAATGGCGCGATGGTGTTCTCGGCATCTGGCACAGTGCCGAACACATTCGGGAGCTTCGCGCAGGTTAACAATCCCTACTCAACGGCGCTCATCGACACTCTGGAGGTAAACGTAACGAATCCCGCCGCTCCCTGTTGCAGTAACCCGGTTGGCCTGGATAACATCGCGTTGATAACGGCAAGTACGAGCACTCCCGAACCAGGCGCGTTGCCACTGCTCCTCATCGGCTTCTCGCTTTCATCTGCGTTTGTGCTCGCAGACGCATCCCGGAACCGAAGCCGGCGGCAAGAGGCAATAGAGGCGCCTAAACCAAAATAGAACTGGCCTTGCCGCGGCGGGCTTTTCTCGCTGGGCGATTGCGACATTTACGCCGCGGGCGCCTATCGGTGGAGGTGAGCGCGGCCGGATACTCCTGTCAGACCGGAACCGAAGACCGCCGCGCATGGAAGACGCCGCGTGAAACCCCCGGATAGAGCGAATGCGTGATGTGCGAGATCTCGGCGAACCCGAGATCGCGCAGCCAAGCGAGTATGCAGGGAATATTCGGACCCCACCAATTGGTAGGGTCCCCAGCCAGTTCGGTGCCCGGGTAGAAAATCATGGCGGGGCGGTCGATTTCCGGCGCATCGAGAACGGTCTCGACAATGAGCGTTTCTTTCGCGAGCGGCGCCACCACTTCAAGCGCGCGCAAGGGATGGCGCAGATGGTACAAAACACCGGCCAACAGCACGATGTCGAATGTGCCCACGCTTGCGGGGCTGAGATCCTCGAGATCGATATCCCTCCCTTCAACCTGGGGCGCCAGCTGCGTACGCGCCAGTTCAAATGCCTGGCGCATGCCCCAACAGGGAGGATTCCAGGCGAAGTGGTCGGTAGCCAGCACGCGGGCGGCGCCGCGGCGGTGCGCTTCGAAGCTATTGAAGCCGTCCCAGCAACCGATGTCGAGGACGGTCTTGCCGGCCAGCGAACGCGGAAAATAAAGGTCCGCCAGCCCCTGCAAAGAAGCGAGCGCGCAGACGCCCGGCGTGATGAGACCCTCTCCTAAATCGATCTCGTGAAACCAGCGCAAAGCTTCTACTTCTTGGCGTAAAGACATAGAACAGTGACTATGCCATGGCAGTGAGCTTCGAGCGCATCTTTGACTAGGAGCTTGTGCAGCGTATCATGACTACCCCTGACGTATACGAAGGGATCGTGATGACACGCTCCGCCGGCTGCGGACTTTCAGCCGGAACATGGCATGCGTTTGTGTTGCGTCCTGGCACGTGAAGGGGCGGAGTTGCTCGGGATCTGCTTTCGCCTGACGGCACACTCGCACGGTCGGGCCATCCTAGAAACAAACAACAGGCTGCACATTGGAAGAGTTATGAGGTAAGTCCCTATAATCAGGACGATGTGTTTGCTTCAGGCGGCGTGCGAGCGTCTGTCCGTTATTTCAAATGCACAGCTTCTCGCGAACGCCGTGCTTGCGCCGTATACTCGTTTCGCGATCGGCGGTCCCGCGGCCCTTCTTTTCGATACTGATAATGAAGCAGCGCTACTCGAGGCGTTGCGGATTGTCGCCGGATTAAAAGTGGCGCACGTTCTGATCGGCGGGGGCACCAACCTTGTGGTCTCCGACAACGGTTTCCACGGGGTGGTGCTGCGGTACCGGGGCGCGGCGATCCGGCAGGATGAATGCCTGTTACGGGTCGAAGCGGGCGCGGTGCTGCAGGATATCGTCGATCACAGTATGGATCTCGGCCTTCAGGGGCTGCAGACCATGACCGGCATTCCCGGCTATCTGGGCGGCGCCGTCTACGGAAATGCGGGTGCTTACGGGCATTCTATTCAGGAAATTGTGCAGAAAGTCCGTTTTTTTAACGGGGAGGAAGTGGTCGCGATCGGAAATGAGGCGTGCAAGTTTCGCTATCGCACGAGTGTTTTTAAAGAGAACAGGAATTGGATAATTCTCTCCGCCGAGCTCGAGTTTTCAAAGTACGATCCGGCGGACCTGCGCAAGACAGCTGATGAAATTCGCGCCATTCGCGACGCCAAGTATCCGCCGGCCATGAGATGCGCCGGCAGCATCTTCAAGAATTTACTTGTCGCCGAGCTCCCGCCCGGCGTGCCGGATCAGATTCCGAAAGCTGTGATTCGCGAAGGCAAGATTCCCTCGGCCTGGTTTCTGGAACAGGTCGGGGCCAAGGGTATGCGGCGCGGCGATATCCAGGTAGCAACGTACCACGCCAACTTGATCTATAACGATGGCGCGGGCAGGGCCGCCGACCTGGTCAGCGTGATTCAAGAATTAAAGTCGCGCGTGCGCGATGGCTTCGGCCTCGAGCTGGAAGAAGAGGTGCAATATGTCGGTTTCGATTCGTAGCATCGCGCTCGCGCTGTGTTTTCCGCTGGTCCTGTGTGCACAGCCGAAGATCACGCTCGTCCTCTACAACGGCAGGATCTGGACCGAGAATCCGAATGCCAAGGAAGCGCAGGCGGTGGCGGTGAGCGCCGATCGCATTGTCGCGGCCGGCAGCACCGAAGAAGTTTTGAAGCTCAAGCAGGCAGAGACAGAGACGATCGATCTGGCGGGGCGTCGTGTGCTGCCGGGCTTCAATGATGCGCATGTGCATTTTTATTCGGGCGGCGCAGCGCTGAGCGGTCCACAGCTTCGTCATTGCAAGAGCCAGGCAGAGTTTCGCGACACCCTTGGAGCGTTTGCGGCAAAGCGACCTGCGGGCGAATGGATAACAGGCGGCAACTGGGATCACGAGAACTGGACTCCCGCCGTACTGCCGGCGCATCAGCTCATCGACGCTGTAACGAAAAACAATCCCGTGTTTATCAACCGACTGGACGGGCATATGTCGCTGGCCAATGCGGCGGCGTTAAAGCTGGCCGGGATCGACAAGAACACCAAAGATGTGGCGGGCGGCGTAATTGTACGCGACGCAAATGGCGAACCCACGGGCATCTTGAAAGATGCGGCGCAGGACCTGGTCTATCGCGCCATGCCCGATCCCTCGCCGGATCAGATCCGCACGGCTATTCGCGCTGCGCAGGACTACGCGAACGCGCAAGGTGTGACGAGCGTGCAGGATATGTCCGCTTCGCCCGATGTTTTTCGCGTCTATCAGCGGATGCTGCATGCCGGGGAGTTGCATGTGCGCATCTCCGGGCACCAGCCGCTTTCTTCCTGGAAAAGACTTGCCGATATCGGCCTGACGGCGGATTTCGGCGGTCCGCGGCTTCATATCGGCGGACTGAAAGGTTTTGCGGACGGCTCGCTCGGCTCGACCACGGCGCTTTTCTTTCAACCATATCTCGATTCGCCGAACACCAGCGGTATTCCGAGTTCCGAGCTCGTACACGCCGATGAGATGTTCAAAAATATCGAGCAGGCTGATGCGGCCGGTCTGCAAATTGCTATCCACGCGATCGGCGACAAGGCAAATAACACAATTTTGAATTTCTACGAACGCGTCGAACGCGAGCATGGAGAGCGCGATCGCCGTTTTCGTATCGAACATGCGCAGCATCTGCTTCCAGCCGATATTCCGCGCTTTGCCAGGCTGCACGTGATCGCATCAATGCAGCCCTATCATGCCATCGACGACGGCCGCTGGGCGGAAAAACGCATCGGCGCAGAGCGCGCGAAAACTACGTATGCGTTCCGTTCGCTGCTCGATTCCGGCGCTACACTTGCCTTCGGCTCGGATTGGGATGTGGCGCCGATGAGTCCGATTCAGGGCATCTATGCGGCGGCGACGCGCCGCACGTTGGACGGCAAACATCCGGACGGCTGGATTCCCGAACAGAAAATCACTGTTCCCGAAGCGATTCACGCTTATACGATGGGCTCGGCTTACGCCAGCTTTGAGGAGAAAATCAAGGGCTCGATCGAACCCGGCAAGCTGGCGGATTTCGTCGTTCTTTCTGATGATATCTTGCAGATCGACCCCGCAAAGATCGCCGGCGTGACGGTCTGGAGGACGATCATGAACGGCCAGGTTGTCTATCGAAGCGAGCCAGCTGAATCTGCCGCTCGTCGATAAGCTGCCGGATGCGCGGCGAGGTCAGCGCTTCTAATTCGCGCACACGCGATTCTTTCAGACGCGTTTCGGCTCGCTTGAGATCAGGGCCGAGCTTTCCGGGATGGCACATGAACTCCGTCAAACCATCCGGTAAACGCGTCAGTGCGGCGGCGAAGGTTTTTTCGCCAAACGAACCAGTAAGGCGGAAGCCGAGAAAATGATCGGTCAACGAGACACGTTCGCGTTCCGCCATTGTGCGGTAGGCACGTTCCACGCGGGCGGGGATGCGCAAAGTCCGATCGAGCGGAAGGCGCACGTACGGCACGCCGAATTCACTCGCAAGCCGCACCACGATTCGAAAAACGCGTGGAACAAGATGCGTGTGTTTATGCGTATCGAGATGACTCGGCCGGATTCCCGCCGCCTTGATCTTCTCAATCTGTACACGGAGTTCGCTATATACATCCAGGCCGCGCCGGGCGAGCCCAATCAGCAACTGGCGGGGGCCGCGCGGCAACATTTTTCCGGTCAATAACGACGCGCCTTGCACGAGCACCAGATGGCAGCCAATATCGAGCGACGGCACCTCGCGCGCCAGCCGGACAGCATCGTCAAAAGCTTCGCCGTTCGCCATCAACGTCGCAGACGTGAGGACGCCGTTCCGATGCGCTTCGACGATCCCGGCGTTTACATCTTTCGTAAAGCCGAAATCGTCGGCGTTAACAATGAGCCGCTTCACTGCTCAAAATATATGCAGCTTGATGCTCAGGAATTTCTTCGGATTTGCGCGGAAATCTTTCAGCGTTGCATGCAGCTCGCGCATCATGCCGGTGGTTTCTTCATACAGCGCCGGATTCACCATTAGCTGACCGAGCGTCCCCTGGCCAGAGTTCACCTTGTCCAGAGTCAGATTGACCTTATCGAGAGCCGTCGAAAGCTGCCTGGCGATCTTGTCGTTCTTTAGTAATTGCCCAGCGGTACCTTTGCCGGCATTCAGGTCGTGCGTAAGCGTATTGATCTCAACCAGCGCGCTATCCAGATCGTTGTAAACCTTAGGATCCTTTAACAGCATGCCCGCTGTGCCCTGCCCCTGTTGCAGCCCCGCCGTCAATTGATCGACTTTCGTGATCACACCGCGGATCTGATCGTACAACTCGTTGTCGTTGATTAAACGACCGACCGTTCCGGTTTTTGAATTCAGCGTCGTGACAAGCAGTTGCACCTGGCTTACCGTCGCCTGCAGGCTGTTATAGAGCGTCTGGTCCACCAGCAGCTTACCGATGGTGCCCTTGCCGTTTTCTACATTCGCGACAATATTCTGCACCTTCTCCAACGTCGCCTGCAGCGAATCGAGAATACCGAACCCCTGCGCGACCAGTTCATCGAACTGCTTGGTATCCGCCGCTTTGAGGATTGAATTCGGCTGCACGGTGGTCGTGCTGGTGCCCTTGTTGATCTGGAGGAATTTCGTACTGCCAAGCAGGTTCTCGGATGAGATCGAGCCGATCGAGTCGGATGGAATCTGCTTGAGCATGTCTTCGTCGACATGGAAATCGACTTTGATGACGCGCGCGGGCGTACGCTCTCCGGAAAGATCGACGGCGTCTACTTTGCCCGCCGTGATGCCGTTGATGCGCACGGGCGCGCCCTTGGTCAGCCCGCCGGCATCGGAGGTGTACATGTGCAGCGGGATCTCCTTTTGGAACCAGCGCATGTTGCCCGTCAGCAGAAAGATGATCAGCGCAATGCAGCTACACGCCACAATGCCGAGAATTCCTACCTTAAGTTGCGCCATGCTGACTTTTTCTTTGCTGGGCATGCTCTAGTCCTCGTGCCTCACGAATTTTTTTACGTAATCATCCTGAGAATCCTGCATCTGGTGACGCGTCCCCTCGAATACGACCTGGCCCTCTTTCATCACGATAAACTTCGTGCGGTTCCGCTTGGGAGACTCCTCGCCAATGAGCGGAATCAGCAGCTCCTGCTCGGGATCGTAGCGAAAATCGTCCATGATTTCGCCATCCTGATAGCGATACGTGACAATGAGCGAGGTGCTGTTACGCACATCGCGCTCCTTGGCCACCAGCGCCATGATGGTATTGGCAGTGATCGGGTCGAGCCCCGCTGTCGGCGAGTCGTAGAGCAGGAGCGGCGGCTCGGTGACGATTGCGCGCGCTATACCGACGCGGCGGCGCATGCCTCCCGATAGCGCGCTGGGCGGGCGATCGAAGGTCTGCTCCAACTCGACAAAGCGCAGCGTCTCGCGCACCTTGGCGTCGATCTGGTCGCCATCTCTCGTAGTCTCACCTTCCGAAGCTTGACGGTTCACAATCGGATATTCGACGTTTTCTCCGACTGTGAGCGAATCGAACAAGCCGCCTTCCTGAAAAAGAAAACCGGTGCGCCCGCGCAGGTTGTACAATTTGCTTTCCTCGAGCGCCGTCACTTCCTCGCCATACAAACGAATGGCACCTGAATCCACGCCAACCAATCCAATCGCCGCTTTCAGCAAGCTCGTTTTTCCGCTGCCGGCCTCGCCGAAGATCACGCGCGTCTCGCCCTGCTTCACAGTGAACGAGACATTGCGGAGCGCCCACGTCTGATCGTAGCGAAGGTTGACGTTCGAAAATTCGAGAATCGGTTCGCCGGGCATCGCCTTACAAGTTGACGAAAATTTTATCGATCAGGAAAGTCACAGCGATAATCCAGATCGAAGCCGAAACGACGGCCGCGGTTGTTGACCGGCCCACGCCTTGTGTGCCGCCGGTCGTCTGCATGCCATAGAAACATCCGATCAAAGCAATGAGAATGCCGAAAATGAAGGGCTTGATTAAGCCTTGAGCCAGATCGTTCAGCACCAGCGCCTGCCAGGAGGTGGCCCAGTATTGGCTGCCGCTGATGATGTGCAAGAGCGGGGTTGCTACCAGGTAAGCACCGAAAAGGCCGACTGTGTCCGATATGGCAGTCAGGCATGGAAGCATAATTGCCGTCGCGACCAGGCGAGGTGTGATCAGCTTCTGCACCGGATCGGTTCCTAAGGCTCGCATGGCGTCGATCTGCTCGGTTACTTTCATCGAACCGAGCTCGCTCGCCATGCCGGATGCGTTGCGGCCTGCCACGAGAATTGCGGTCAGCACCGGACCAAGCTCGCGCACGAGCGTGATGGCTACGATGGCTCCGACCTGGCTGCTTGCGCCGTACGTGTTCAAGGCGCGCGCCATCTGCAAGGCAAGAATGCCGCCTGTGAAAAACCCCGTTAACAGGACAACCGGGACGCTGCCTACCCCGATGATGTCCATTTGCAGGTAAATGTCGTCTTTATAGTGCGGGCGCCGTATAAGATTGCTGAAGGCGCGTGCGGAAATGAGCAGGAACTCCTGGAACGACCCTATCCAGGTCTTCAGGAAGTTGACCAATCAGGAACTCCCGCGAGCGGCCTCGCATTCATGGACCGAGGTTAGCATAAGGACTATGCTCGGCCACTCAAAGCTTAGGCTATGAATTGCGTCATCCTGCAGCCTTCCTATATTCCGTGGCGCGGCTATTTCCACCAGGTCCGTAAAGCCGATCTGTTTATCTTTTATGACGATGTTCAGTATGATCGCCATGGCTGGCGTAACCGCAACCGCATCAAAACAGCCGGCGGGCCGAGATGGCTGACGATTCCCTTACATTCAACAGACGGGCACATGCAGGAGACCTCAATCGGGGAGATGCGCACGGCAGAAGATGCGAACTGGCGGCGCAAACATTTCGAGACGCTGCGGCATAACTATGCCCGCGCGCCTTATTTTGCGCGGTACCGGCCGCTGCTCGAACACTGGTACGCGGCGCCTGCCCCGCTACTTGCCGAATTTACGATTCGCACGACCATTGAACTGGCGCGCGAGCTCGGAATCACGAAAACACGCTTTTATCGCAGCTCACTATTAGAAACAACGGGCACGAAAACAGAACGGCTGCTTTCCATTTTGAAACAGGTTGGCGCGACGCGTTATATCAGCGGCCCGGCTGCCCGGAACTATCTGGATAGTGATCTGCTGGAGCCAGAAGGCATCGAAGTGGAGTGGATGGATTATGAATATCCGGAGTACCCGCAGCTCTTTCCGCCTTTCGAACCTCAACTCTCCGCGCTCGATCTGCTGTTGAATACCGGCCCCGAAGCCGGGCGCTTTATTTGGGGGGAATCCCGCTGATGACATTTGCGAAAGAGGCTCTTACGAATCCGAAATCGCCATCGTTCATTCCATTTAATTGCATCAGCAAAGTCGGAACCGAGGCCGAGTATATCGAACAGGCCTATGCGGCGCTGCACATCTCAGGGGACGGAATGTTCACGCGCCGGTGCCAGGAAATTCTCGAAAACGAGCTGGGCGTTGCGAAAGCTCTTTTAACTACATCCTGTACGCACGCGCTTGAATTATGCGCTCTGCTGCTCGAGGTGAAGCGCGGCGCCGAAGTGATTCTGCCCTCGTTTACGTTTCCTTCCGCTGCCAATGCTTTCGTTTTGCGTGGAGCGAAGCCGGTCTTCGCCGACATCCGCCCTGACACGCTGAATCTGGACGAAACACGCCTGCCGGAGATGATCACGCCCTTGACAAAAGCGATCGTCGCGGTTCATTATGCCGGCGTCGGCTGCGAAATGGACCGAATCACCGCGGTTGCTGAGCAGCATGGAATTGCCGTTGTGGAAGACAATGCTCATGGACTGTTCGGACGCTATCGCGGACGAAGGCTCGGCAGCTTCGGAAGGCTGGCTACACAGAGCTTTCACGAAACCAAAAACTTTAGCTGCGGCGAGGGCGGCTCGCTGCTGATTAATGATCCGGAGCTGATCGAACGCGCCGAAATTATTCGTGAAAAGGGCACGAACAGGAAGCAGTTCTTTCGCGGTCAGGTAGACAAATACACCTGGGTCGATACAGGATCCAGTTATCTTCCTTCGGATATTCTCGCCGCCATCCTGTACGCGCAGTTAGAAGTGCGCGAATCGTTCCAGGCAAAGCGGCGCGCCATCTGGGAGACCTATCAACGCGAACTGGCAGATTGGGCGGCGGCGCACGACGTAAAATTGCCATTCGTCCCCGGCCATTGCGAGCAAACGCATCATATTTTCTATCTCGTGATGCCGGATGCGGGATCGCGCAACGCCCTTATCGAGCATCTCGGAATGCGGCGCATTCTGGCTGTGTTTCACTACATGCCGCTGCATCTTTCCAAGATGGGACAGCGCTTCGGCGGTTATGCGGGCGAATGCCCGGTATCGGAATACGTCAGCGAGCGGCTGCTGCGTCTGCCGCTTTACAGCAGCCTGAGCGAATGCGAACAGGCTCGGGTCATCGGGGCCATCCGGCAATTCGACTTTCCTTCCATGCATAACGCACGCGCCCGAAAGCCTCAGGTGCTTCCGTTTACTTGAATCTCAAACAGCCGTTTGTCCTTGTAGGGTGTGAGATAGCTACCGAGGGAAATGATCTTGGCGCCGTCGGCGGCGAGTTTTTTGAGCAGCCAGTCTTCGGGATAGCCGGGCGTGGCTAAAACAAGAAATTTGGGGTGTTCGGCCACAAACCGGGCGTAAGCTTTCACTGTTCCGGGGAGCTTGAATGCTCGTTGAAAGTCTTCCAGGTCCTCGAAAATCGTGGCGTGCGCGAATTGAATGGCAGCAGCCCGGTCATGCAGATAGAAGACGCGAGCAAGCAACCGCGGACTCTCGTACTGTCCCATCTCGACGAACGTCAGCCCGCTGGCGGTTACCAGAGGCAAATCAGGCTTTACCGGCTCGAGCGCGGCGGCATTTGCGGGAACCGG
>DATBGM010000178.1:0-6579 GCA_036557945.1 Bryobacteraceae bacterium
TCAGAACGCCATCGCGGATCTGAAGAGCCATGGCGTGGATGTTAGCAAGTACTCGAGCGGAGATCTGCAGAACGAATCGGAGGGTATCAGCAACTACGACCTTCGTCTTGCATTTCAGAACGGGCTGAACAACACCAATCGGGTTTTGGGTAGCTGACCCGGCTTTCACAGGAAGGGCGAAGCAATATGCGATTAACGCCTCCTAACAGCAATCAGCCGGACAATCCCGTCAATGCCAACAACTCCGTGCCCGGCCGTTCAGAATCGAACGCGAACCCGCAGGGCTCGACAAACCGCCTCGCGCAACAGGCCTACATTAAGGCCCACCAGCAAATCAGCCGATATCTTGATGTCCTGTACGACAAGCCCTGGGAGTCGCCGAACGGAAACCTGCATGAGTCGTCCTCGATTCAGATACCGGCCGGCGCCAGGATCGTCAACTCGCGTAGCACACCCGAGGGCAGGAGAGCGGATTCCGCCGCGCGCAGAGGCGTGTATCAGAAAACCGGAATGCATCCAGGTCACGATCATCCGACGCAGCTCGGCGTTGACCCTTCCGATACCCGCAACATCCGGCCGCAAAACGCAATTCAGAACGGAGCCCGCGGCACCTGGTATGAGAACGAGAAATTTATCAAAAAGGCGATCCTGGCGAATCCGGACCTCGGCTACTCGCAAACGGTTACGCGGGTCACTCGGCCCGGGGAAGATGCGCCGTTCTACCGAAAAATCGAGAGCACCTTCAGCGATGGCACCACATTTGGCGATAACGTTCTGTACGGAAATTTTCCCTCGCCTGCCTCGCGCTCCGCGGCCGAGAACGGCGGGCTGAAGCCCGGGATAGCCGGACCGCTCGACAAGCAGTTTAAGGATGATGTCGAGGCGCAGATGAAACCAGCGCCGGAAACCGAGGCGGATGGTAATCAGTTCGCGAGAGTGAAGGCGATGCGCCAGTTGTTCGCCTCGATGACGCCGGAACAAAATGCGGCATACGTCGCCGAGCGCAGTAAGTTGGTACTGCCCAATCTGCCCGAGCCGCCGACAGACACTCCCCCGGACGGACGCAGTACGGACACCGCGCCGTCCGTAACGCTTTCACAAAATCGAACGCTGCGGACGACAGACGAAACCGCAAGCGAGCCGGACAGAGTGGGGCAGCCGGAAAGCCGACCCGGTACGCGCAATCAATTCGGGGCGGTGTATGAACTTACTTCGCTCGACCTGGCAAGCTGGACGCCTAGCACGCCTTCCGGCTCGCTCGCGAGCAACACCCTTACTGCGACCGCGGGTCCGGCGAGCGGGTCTGCCACTATCTCGGCTCTCGGCTACGACACAACTGCATACGCATCCGCTGGTCTGCAGAACAATGCCTTGACTGCACGGGAGGAGGTGGGCGCAGATGCCTATCTCGGCAAAGCCGCCGTGGGGGCGCAGCTCAATCTTCCGGCCGGCGCCAGCTTGAGCGGCAACGGCTCGGCCATGGTCGGCGCCGGAGCAACGGAAAGCGGCCAGGTTGCCCTCGACCCGCTGCACGGAACCGTTGCTTGCACTGCAGAGGTAAATGCATTTGCCGGCGCCCGAGCGCAGGGAGCAATTTCGGCCGACGCCGGCCCGCTCGGCGCCATGGCGGAGGGAGACATTGGCGCCGGAATCGGCCTGGATGCGCAGGCAGACGTCGGCGTTGAAAAAGGCAAGGTTACGTTTGACCTTGGATTTCAGGCTTATCTCGGTGTCGGCGGCGGCGGCAATCTGTCGTTCTCGGCTGATCTGCCCCAGATGGCAAACGATGCCGGCAGCTTACTCTCCGGTGCAGGGCAAGATGCAGGCAATCTCGCGTCGATCGCAAGCCACGACGTGACCAGGGCGTGGGACAGCGCTACCGGCTGGCTCTGAGAAACCTTGCCGTTGCAGCGCCTACGCGACACTTTCGCGAGGCTCGATAATTCTCGATAATTTAAGAGCAGGCGTCCTGCATGGCGGAGAACAAAACAGAGCAGCCGACCGAGAAACGGCTGCGCGAAGCGCGTAAGAAAGGCGATGTCTACAAAAGCGCCGATCTCACGCAGGCATTTCTCTTCCTGGCTGCGGCCGCGATTCTGGCTCTCGGCGGAGCCGCCTTTGTCGACCAGTGGAAAACGATGGCGGCCGATGTGTTCCGTTTGCGGAGCGTCGCGCAGCCGCTCGAAAACGGTCCGGTGCTCGAAGAAGCAAGTGCGTGGCTAATGAAATTTTTCGTGCTGATCATGCCGCTGGTGGGCGGCTTGGTAGTGATCGCGCTCGCGGCGAATTTTCTGCAGGTGCGCGCGCTGTTCGCCTCCGAAGTGCTGTCGCCGAAATTTGAGCGGTTGAATCCGGCCACTGGTTTCCGCCGGTTATTTCTTGAACCGCGCAATTATCTCGAATTCGGCAAAACCGTGCTGAAGCTGGCCGTGATTTTATGGCTGGCTTATATCGTGCTGCGCAGCATGCTTCCACAGATTCTGCTTAGCGGACGCCTGCAGCTTGGGCAAATCGGCATGCTTGGGGCCCGTGTGGCTTTCCTTCTACTGTTCGCGATCGGAGGCACCTTCCTGCTGCTCGGCGGGGCCGATTACTTCCTGCAACGAAAGCTCTACCTCAAAAAGATGATGATGAGCAAGGACGAAGTCAAGCGTGAGCACAAGCAGGAAGAAGGCGATCCGCACATCCGGCAGCGGCGGCGGGTCCTGCACCGCGAAATTTTGACGCAAAACATAGTCGAAAGGGTTCCGCGCGCCACCGCGCTTGTCACAAACCCAACGCATCTGGCCATCGCCATTCGCTATGACGAGGCGAGCATGGGAGCGCCTGAAATCACCGCCAAGGGCCAGGACCAGCTCGCCCAAAAGATGATCGCCATAGCGCAGCGGCACGATGTCCCGATCGTTCGCAATATTCCACTGGCGCACAGCCTGTACCGGCTCGATATCGACACCGAAATACCCGAGGAGCTTTATGACGCAGTTGCCGAAATCCTCACTTGGGTTTACGATCTTACACGAAGAGAAGCATTGTGAAAATTAATTACACTCTGCCCGGCTACCGGCCGGAAACCGATGTGGCAAAGGATCTGGTCGAATCGTTCGACTCGCCGTTCAAAAACCGCATGCAGGCATTCGAGGCCCGTCAGCCTGTTGCCTGGCAGGAACTGCTGGGGCTGCATATGCTGGCGCCCGATCCCACGCAAGTCTCGCCTCCAGCAGGGCACGGGGCAGTGGAGGACGCGGCCATCTTGCGGCAGCAGTGGCGGGATATGCTGAGCCGCCACGGAGTAGACGACGAATTGGAGAACTCGCCCGAACCCGTGCGGCGCATGCTGGCGCTGCTGCAAACTTATCAAAGGGAATCCGATGCGTTGTTTTCGCGTGGCGTGTCGGAGGCCGAGCAATAGCGCGGTGCCTACGGTCTGGACAGATCGGGAAATCAAGTTGCTGGCCGAGCGCGCGTACCAATTGCACCTGCAAGGTAAGTATCTGGACGCCGCTATTATTTTCGAAGGACTGCTCGCGATCGATCCGCGCAACATCTATTGTCTGCAGGCGCTCTCCGCGCTCAATCTAAAACTCGGATCAATCGAGGATGCTCTGGGATATGCGAATCGCGCTTTGGCGCTTTTACCCGAGCAAGTCGACGCACTCGCCTGCCGCTGCGAAGTAAATATCCAGCTGAAACGTTTCGCGGCCGCGCAGCAGGATCTAAGACTTTTGCAACAACTTCGGGCGGATGCACACGTCGCCCGGCTTACGATGCGGATCGACAACGCCGAAAAATTTTCGACGGATTTGCTGTCAGAAGCAACTTCTCAGCAACTCGGCCGATAATTTGGGTGGATCGAATCCGAGGAATCCAATTTCAGCGAAAGGAACAACGACATCATGGCAGCACCAGTCAGCTCCGCCTCGACCATGGCCGCCAACGCGGCAAGCGAGGAAAAATTGCTAAAACTGCAGGAAGCGGCTTACGCCCAGCAAGAAAAGATCGCAACGGAATCTGCGATTGCGCAGTCCAAGCACGACACGATGATGCAGGTGATTAAGGCGATCGCGTCGTAAAAATACTTTTCCGCGGGTTGCGTCTGGTGCACAACGAGTGGTAGCACGACGCAACCCCAATGCTTTCCTTTTTCCTTACCCACCCCTTCCAGCGTCGCCCGCATAGCGGATAATCTACGAGTGTGGGGTCCGCCAAGCATGGCTGCTAAACCCGTGGCTCGATTCGAACAGGCCAAGAAAGCCTTATTGTCGGGCAACCTGAATGCGACGCTAACGCGCGCAAGCGACCTGATTTTAGTTGCGTGCGTCGCGGTCATGGTCGGGCTGATGATCGTCCCGCTGCCGACCTTTCTGCTGGATATTTTCCTCAGCATCAACATCACGGTCGCACTTACAGTGCTGATGCTTTCCATTTATATTTCGAACGCGGTCAGCATTGCGTCTTTTCCAACGCTGCTCCTCATTACGACGCTTTACCGGCTATCACTCGATATCTCCGCGACGCGCCTGATTTTACTGCATGCCGATGCGGGCGCCGTGATCCGCTCATTCGGCAACTTCGTGGTGGGCGGCAATTTCGTGGTGGGCGCGGTGATCTTCCTGATCATCACGCTAGTTCAATTCATCGTGATCACCAAGGGATCCGAACGTGTCGCCGAAGTCGCCGCGCGCTTCACGCTCGATGCGCTGCCCGGGAAACAGATGAGCATCGATGCCGATATGCGATCGGGCCTGATCGATTCACAGGAAGGCCGACGCCGACGCTTTGCCTTGGCTCGCGAATCGCAGTTCTACGGCGCGATGGATGGCGCCATGAAATTCGTCAAGGGTGACGCCATCGCGGGCATCATTATCACCATCATCAACATTGCCGGCGGCTTGATTATCGGCATAGCCATGAACGGCATGCCCGCCCGCGAGGCGCTCGAAACTTACTCGATCCTCACAATCGGCAACGGCCTGGTTTCGCAGATTCCGGCACTGCTGATTTCCATTTCGGCCGGCATGGTTGTGACGCGCGTGGCTTCCGAAGATGGCGAGACAAACCTCGGGCAGGATATCGCCGGGCAAGTATTGAAACATCCCAAAGCCATTGGGGTTGCTTCCGCGGTGCTGCTGGTGATGGCACTCATTCCGGGTCTCCCGACGATTCCGTTTCTGCTGCTCTCGGCGGTAACCGGAGTAATCTCGTATGGCCTCTTCCGAACCGTCAAGAAAGCGGAAGAGAAGGAGCCGGAAGCGCCTGCCGCACTCGGAGCAGAACCGCAGATCACAATCACGCTGCCGATCTTTATTCAGGTCGGCGTCGAACTCGCTCCTTCGGTTGACTTACGAACACCAACCGGCCAGGAGTTTTGTCGAAAACTGACCGAGTTAAGGAACACCCTGTATGTGCAGTCAGGGATTATTTTCCCGCCGATCCAAATCGCGGCGAATCAACCGCGCGCGGATCTGAATTTTGTGATCTGGCTGCATGAAGTTCCGGTTACCCGGGGCCGCGTCCGCATCGACTGCGCTTTAGTAAACTCGGATGCCGCTACGCTGCACGCCTGTGGTATCTCCGGCGAAGAAACCACGAATCCAGCCTCCGGCAAACCAGCCTGCTGGATTCCCTCGAGCGAGCACGGAAAGGCGCAGGCGGCCGGCTTTCAGGTATGGGATACGCACGAGGTTCTGATCCTGCATCTCGCACGTTTCCTTCGGACGCACGCGCATGAGTTTATCGGGCTGCAGGAGGTGCAGTGGACGCTCGGGGCGATCAAAAAGCACTATCCGGCGCTCGTCGACGAAGTGGTGCCGAAGCCCATATCGCTGCAGCAGTTGACCGAAGTACTGAAGCTCTTGGCGGCAGAGGACGTCTCGATCCGCGACATGAAAGCGATTCTGCAATGTTTGGGCGGGCACGGGCATTCGACGCGCGATTCGCAGGAATTGGCCGAGCGCGTACGGGTGTCACTGCGGCGTAAAATCTGCTTTACGGTTTCAGAAGGCAAGCCGCTGCTGTTTGTGTATCAGCTCGATCAGGACTTACAGGATCTTTTCCAGAATTCAATTCGGCAGAATGCCAACGGCTCGTATTTGTCAATGGATCCGGAGAGCGTCGACATTGTTGTGAAAGCGGTCCAACGGGAGATTTCGAAACTGCCGCCCACGGCGCAACGACCAGCGATTGTCGTCGGTAAGGAAATTCGCCGCTTCGTGCGGCGGGTGCTGGCGCGCGACTTTCCGGACGTACAGGTGCTCAGCTACGAGGAATTGGCGCCGGAAATGAATGTACAGTTGGTCGGCAAGATCGGCGAAGCTGCGGCCCGTGAACTCGGCTACGCCTCTGCGTTGCCGGCGTCGGGAACCGAAGCAACTTTTTCCGCGCCGGCACGATAATTGGGTATGGCAACGGCAAACGCAGTCGATCAGATCAATCTCAGCGACAGTATGCTGCAGAATTCTTCGCCGACCTCTCAGCCGAAGCAGCCCGGTAGGTTTGCGATGGTGGTAGGGAAAGCGGCCGGCATTGCGAGTAACGTTTTTTTCCCGGGCGCGGGAGGCATCTTCACGGATATGTTGCGCG
>DATBGM010000179.1:0-22475 GCA_036557945.1 Bryobacteraceae bacterium
CGACGAGCAGCTTTCCGGTAAGAGCCTCGGTGGCTTTGCGGCTGGCTTCGAGCGCCTCTTCCGTTAGTCTTCTGCCCCGCCGCTGTAACGAAAGCCCAATGATCAGCGCAAGCTGCAGCAACAGCGCGGCGGATATTCCTGTGATTAGCCACCTATGCTCATCCCACAAAGAAGGAGGCCGGAAAAGGATCAACGAACCGGCGGGTAGGCGCCGTTTATCAATACCCCAGCGATCGAGCTGCCGCCAATCAAACGCCATGGAATGTTTCGGTAGAGCAGTCCGAACCGGAATGTTCGCCGGGTTTTCACCATGCAGGATGCGAACGGCCATATCGCTCGCTAGCAGAAATCTTTCCTCAAAAGCCGGTACCGGACCGCCCACAAGGCCATGACCGAGATCACGGCCAACCAAACCATACACGGGAACCGCAGAGGTTTGTTCGATAAGCTGGCGAATGCCATCGCTCGGCAGATGCTGACCGAGCGAATCAAAGGTGAACATACTGAGAATGACGATCGAACCAGATTGCAGCCGGCTTACGATGGAGACGGTCTCCTCCAGGCTCCGGCCGCTCAACGGGCGGAAACGAACACGGTTGCGATAGACCTGTAACCGTCCTAATATTTTTCGCAAATACTCTTGATCGTCTGGCGAGCTACCTCCCACCAGGACAACTTCCCGGGTGTCCGGCTGAAGACGCAAAATCGCGGCAAGACCGTTTTTCCAGTCATCGTTATGTATCACGCCGGTTGCGTTGGCGGGCAGGGCCTTCAAAACCTCGGTACGTCCGGCTTCGACCGAGACAAACAGCAGCGGGATGCCCGGAAGGATCGGATGTTGTTCACAAAACTGTAGCGCGGCAGCACCCAACGCAATCACTAGCTGAATATCTGTGGATTCGTACCGGCTCTCCAGAACATCCGCGAGCCGCGCTTGTTGCTGCGGGCCCGCGAAACGAGTCAGTCCGAGATATTCGGTGTAGACATTGATCCGGCGCCCAAGTTTGACTTCGATGACAGGCTGCATTTCGGACTCGAACAAAGGAGGAAAGCCTGCGTCCGGAAACGACGAATAAAGCGCTAAAACTTGCAGCGGGCGTGCATCCACGTTCTCATCCGCGTTAAGCTGTCGCGCCAGAAGCGTGAGAATCAGCATGGATAACGGTCGCAGCCGCAAGATTACTAACCTTTACTTTGTAACTAATTGCTTGGTAACTGATCTTACCGCCGAAATCGGCCGCCGCCAAATCGACGAAAATTCTGGAAACGCTGTGTTTGCATCTGTCCGCGCTGACGCGACCAGTCAGAACGATTGAGATTCTGCCAGGTATCGGAAGAAATATTCGGATGCGACGACGTCTGCCAGTTTTGCCTTGCGCTCTGCGCTCTTTGCTGTGCCTGTTGTTTCGCAGCGCTAGTATCTACGGTGTTCCAGGACCCGTTGTTGTACTTACTCCAACTACCGTTTGAATCTTTACGATAGACATTGCCGTCCTTACCTGCATAGGTGTAATTACCTCCGCGCGCGAGGGTGCCGCCGTTTGCTCCGTGATACGCGGCACCGCGCTGGCCGTCTGCTGCCCGGTAGCCGGCAAGCGTTCCATTGGCAGTGCTGATATGTCCGGTTTGAACCCACTGATCGCCTCGGACGGCGGCAGAGTGCCCCCATTGCGCGTAAGCATTGTGGCCTTGCTCGGTGCGTCCGTAACCGCCGGTCCACGGATTGTAAGTCGCCGCGGCAGTTCGCCCGCCATACCAGCCCTGGACACTGGCTGATCTTCCGTAGCGGCCCGTCGCGGGATTGTACCAGGCTGAACCTCCTGCCGCGCCGTAGGGTCCGTACACCGCGCGCCCCGCCGCCCAACCGCCGGTCCACGAATTATAGGTGTAACCGGCACCGTATGCATAAGGCCAAGGACGATAAACCGGGTATATCATGCCCGGACCCCACCACACGTAGGGAGGCCAATAGTAACCCGTGCCGTAAGCGATCGCCAGACCGGCCGTCATCCCTACCACGAACATGCCGAAGTATCCCGCGGCCGTGCTGCTTTCTACGGTAGTTGTCGTTGGATTGGTCTGAGTCACATATGTGACGTTGTAAACCGGTGAACTCGCGGGAATTGTATAGATTTCCTGCGGCACCGAATCGGCTGTTTTCCAGGGGCCGTTCGGCGTCGTGGACATGAACCAGACGCCCTGGAAACAGAGATAGTAAAGATCACCGTCCTTAATTACTTTGTCTTGGGTGTTGGACGCGTACTCCAGCTTCGTGCTGGGAATTGACTCGAATTTTGGAGCACCGTCATAGTGAACGCCCTGACCGTTCACTTTCGCTTCCGCCTCTGCTTTGTTTACCAGCGCTGTGGTTGGAATCTGCGCCAGCATGACTGCGTCTCTGGCTTCGATGGTGCCGGGAACCGAGGCCAGCACATGGCTCTTGGGCGAGTCCGGTGAAATCTTCGAGAAGTCTTGCGGCAAGCTATCGCCGGCGAAGGTCCACGGCCCGGTAAATGCCTTGGAACTGAACCAGCGGCCGGATAAGAGAACATAGTACTCTCTGGTGGCATCGTCCAGAAAGAGGTCGCTATCGGTGTTTGCGACATAGAGCAGTCGGGTTTTCGGAACTCTCGTGTACACCGGCGCACCTTTGAGCAAGATGATTTCCGCCGGTTTGTCGCTGTAAAAAACTTGGTATACCGGACCGGAGGATGGGGGTGGGGGAACCATTTTCTTGACGTCGTCGAAGTTTTGACCCGCCGGTAATTTTTTGAAGTCGTTCGGCAGTTTGAGGGTTTGCGCCCACGGGCCGCCGGGGTCGGGAGCCATAAGCCACGTTTTTTCGGCCAGCAGATAGTAACGCTTTTCTTTTTTGTCGAAGAACAGGTCCCAGTTCGTGTTCACAACAAATTCAAGGTTGGTCTTCTCCACCGGCGCGAGCACCGGCTTGCCGTTCACGATGAGCAGAATGGCCGGTGTCGTGGCGTAAAAGATGGGCGGTGGATCATTCTTCACCTCCACTGCCTGCGCCTGCACTTTGTTTTCGTTGAGATCAGCGAGAATGCGGTCCACCGAGATCGGCTCGCCCGAATGGGGCAGCAGGTCCTTGACAAGCGATTCCAGAGACGGTGCGGAATTCGGATCGGCCGCCTGCAGGCGAATGCTCGGAAAACTTACATCGCGGAAATACACCGTTCGCGTATCTTTATCGACGATCGTACTGGCATGGAAGGAAGCCACGCCGAGAACCTGCACGCCGCCCTTTGGTGTCAACGAGAACGCGAGATCCCCCGACAGCTCTTTGTAATTCTTCCACTCGTCGACTTGCGGCTGATAGTAAACGAGCACGGCTCCATCTTTTGTAATCTGGCGAGGCCAGCCGATATCTTCCGCCACTTGCCCGGGTTGCAAGGGCGTACTCTGGGTCGCCTGCGCAGATAGATACATTGGCTTCGCCAGACAAAGGATCAACCCATACGCGATCGCGCTCCGAACATAGTTCTGAAACGGCCTCACTTGGCTTTCAGCTCCTAATTTCTATTGGAGAATGAAAATATCGAGCGGATCTAAGATTTTGAGCATTGTAATCGGCACACTATTTTGAAATACAAGTGGAACAGGCGCCGGCAGCGCAAAACCGAACTCTGTCTTCATTGTCCTTAAGAAGCGGTGGAAGCTGTCACAAAGAATCCGTTCCTATGGGAGCCGTGAGCGAAGCGATTGGCATGCTCAACCTTTTTGGAACCTTCGCGACAAACGGTCGCTACGCTCGCCGCTCCGACGAGACTCCTTCCCGCAAACCGCCCGGATTCCCGTTGCAACAGCCTATCAGAATGTTGCGCCGAGCAGAAACTCGCCCTGGTTCTGATTATTGCGCAACGGCGCCGCGCTCGATGGACTCCCCCAGTGGATGTACCGGGCCTCTCCGGAAAGCCGTAGTTTGCTGATCTTCAGCTCGATACCGCCACCCAGTACGACACCATTCTTCGCTGCGCTTACGCCGGGGGAAAGATCCGTAAAGGTACGGTATGCGCCGCCGCCCTCGATGAAAGGCTTCAGCAACGGGATCGGAAAACGGAACTTCGCCAGGTAGGGCAGCTCCCAGGCGTTTGCCTTAATATCAACCGGCGTCGGCAAATTGAGAGTATATTCGGCCTGATGGTATAGGCCGTCCAGCTCGATGGCAAAGCCAAACGGAATGGTCAGCTCCACCACCGGCCCTATGAGGAAATCGCTCGATCGCGTCACGCCTGTAAACTGGACACCTTCTATGAGACCGGTACTCTCGAGGAAGTCCGTGAACGGAATCCCACCTTTAACGCCGGCATTGAATCCAAATTTTTGACCAAATGCAGAAACTGATCCGGCCAGGAGAAGAAAAATTGTGGCACTGAAGCGCGTAAACTTTATCAAAGCAGACATATAAGTTTTGAAGCGTTCGTTTGCGGGCCGATTCAAAAAAGGTTTTGAATCCAAGCCGGCGCACGGTTCTCTAAACGGCGTGTTTACCAGGAGCCAGCGCATTTCCCGTTCTGAAGTCGTTTCCGGTACAGGATGAAATCTCAAATCCGTTCGTGCTCCACGATTGGATACTTCATTTTAGCGACTTTTTCCGGTATGCCGCTCCAAGCGCAAAAACAGCCGCAGGTCGAATCGTCCGTAAACGTCTTTGGAGCCGGAGCCAATTTCGAGCCAAGCAGGGACGCGGACGATTCGGTTCGCGCGAAATACCAGCCTGAGGATACTGCCCCCGAAAAGCGCCGCGGCGAGTTTGCGGTCGCGCCCATTCCTATGATCAATCCGACAATCGGGAATGGCGGCGGCGGAGTCGCTCTTTATGCCATCAGACTGGGCGGTTCGCCGATACCCTCCACCTTTGCCGGCGGCGGCTTCGCCACAGGAAACGGAAGTTGGGGAGCTGGTTTTGGCGGTAAGCTTTCGCTCCGCGCCGACCATTATCGGATCACCTTCGGCGCGGGCGGCGGAGTTTTTAATTACAACTTTTATGGCATTGGCAGCAGTGCCGGGAATACCGGACTTGCCATACCTCTTTCGCAAAGCTCCCGGGCATCCCTGATTGAACCGAAGATTCGCGTTCCCGGCCACTGGTTTTTGGGGCCGCGCTATCACATTGTCCATAACAGCATCAGCCTGAATCGAGACCGTCTTCCGGGACATGGCGGCCAGGTTCCCACTTATCCATTGCCCGTCCCTCTGCCTGCGCAGGATTTGAACGTAACCACGGCTGCGCTCGGCATTCGGGCGCAGCGCGACACGACGACAAATGCGTTCTATCCTCGTTCCGGCTCCATCTTCGACATTACAGCCGATTTCTTTAGCCCAGCTTTCGGTGCACAGCGCAACTACCGCCAGTTCACAGTGATCTATGACAGGTATTTCGGTTTTGGCCAGAAGAACGTTCTCGCCGTGCATGGGATCGTGTGCAGCTCTTCTGCCGATGCGCCGTTCTTCATGTTTGCCTGCTCGGAAATTCGCGCGATTTGCGCGGCTATCAAGTGGGACAATACCGTGACCACCGCATGCTGGCTGCGCAATTCGAATACAGGCGCGAACTCTTCTGGCGGCTCGGCGCGGCTGCTTTCGCCGGAACCGGTGCGGTTTCGAAGACATTCGGGGATATGCAAGGTTCCGATTGGGTACCCGGCGGGGGTATTGGGCTCCGCTTTACACTGGCGAAACGAAATCACATTAACCTGCGCGCCGACTACGCGTGGGGCAATAGCAGCCATGCTTTTTATATCGGCATGGGAGAGGCATTCTAATCCAGAACATTCGATTTCATCGTTGCGGAGATTGTAGTGATTTACCAAAACAAACTGCTGATCTATACCTTCTGGATATTGCTGCTGGCGCTCAGCCCGCCTTTGCTGGGCCGGCCCTCGACAGACGTAGTCTATTTCCAAAACGGCGACCGCTGGACCTGCGAGATTAAGAAACTGGAGAAGGGATATTTTATTGTCGGCCTGAGCTATGTTGACGGAGATGTCCAGATTGACTGGACAAATGTAGCTCGCATCGAAAGCTCGCAAATGTTTGTTTTGCGTGATAGCAGCGGAAATGTTTATGTGGGCCAGCTCTCGATGCGGCCGGATAAACAGGCCGGTGGTGATTTTCAAATCAAGACCGGTGGGACGACGGCTGATGTGCCGAAATCGCGCGTGGCGTCTATTGAGCAGACCGAACCAAGTTTCTGGCACGATCTACATGGCGGTTTGGGCCTGGGGTTCAGCTACACGAAGGGTAATAATCAGACGCAGTACAACTTGGACGCTAACCTGGCGTACCTGCGTCAGCTTTGGACGGCGACAGTGCAGCTTCAGTCTTCGTTCAACGGCTCTCTCTCGGCGCCGAGCAATCTGCGCAACGACCTTAGCAGCTATGCCGTCCGAACTTTGAATCGCAGAAATTATCTGGTCCTTGCGCTGTCGGACTTCCTGCGTAGCGACGAGCAACAATTGCAGCTTCGGAGCACAGTCGGCGGCGCGGGCGGCAAACTTCTTAAAAATTCCGAGCGATCGCGCCTACTCGTCTTGGGTGGGGTGGTTTGGACCCGTGAACAGTATCTTCCCGCGGGCACGACGCCAACGTTCAACAGCGCCGAAGCGGTTACCGGATTGAAGATGGAATATTTCCGCTTCAAAACGACGAATTATGCGGCCAGCGTATTGATTTATCCGAGCCTGACGGACCCGGGCCGCCTTCGTGTGGACGCGAACGGATCAATCAAATACGAGCTCATCCACAACCTGTACATCAACTTCAGCCTCTATTTGAACTATGACAGCCGCCCGCCGCGCCCCACCGCCAACAGCGATTACGGCGCCAGCTCCAGCATCAGCTATAGTTTTTAAAAGATCGCAGAATGTCGCCGGCGATCGAAAACAATGGAGGGTATGTTGAGCACGCCCAGGTTTCTATTGCTTTTCGCACTGATGAGCGTTCCGCTGATCGGTCAGGTCAAAACAAAACTGTACGTTAAGGAACCCGGCCCTTGCGCACAGACGTACCGTCTCGATAAGGGTCGCGTCCTCACGTCGAAGGGGTTGATTGAAGATCCGACAGTCAACGAGATCATGGAGCGCGCCATAGCCAAGGAAATGAACGGACGCCGCATCAGGGAATCGGCGGGTAAACCCGATTTGATTTTTCGATTTATGGGCGGCACAGGTGCTGGATTGCAGATCGATGATCCCACGGCCGGCGACATGATGGTCTGGAACATCGGGGGAACATTTCCAACATCAAGCAAGTACTACAAAAAGTCAGCCCTGTTTATCGCCGCGGTGGACGGCCATAACCAGCAGACCATCTGGGCGGCGAAGTGCTCGGATAAGTTCGGAGATCCCGCCCGCCTGGAAGAGAGAATCAATAAGGCGGTAACCAGCGCTTTCAAGAAGCTGCCCGCTTTCCTGACATGCCGCTAGTTTATTCGCTCGTACTTCTTCTCTACTGAATCTCCCCTTTCGAAGGAGCGTGCGTGAGCAGACTGTGCTCGCGCAGCGCGGCATTGAGGAGCTCGGAAAGCATCTGCGCATGCTGCGGGCTCAAATAGATTCGCGTGTGAATCTCTGAATCCTGCTGTCCGAACTCGAGCAGGAACTCATAGGCGTTATGGCCAACCTGGAAAAAGTTGGCATACCGCGCCATGCCGCGGCTTTCCCGAGTTTTTGCTTTCCCGGCCACCATCTCCTCGCTTTGACTTACATACTTCAAAGGCGTCTTCTGCCAATGCGGTGATGTTGGTTTTGTTTGATAGGGCGACGCCGATCGAGATTTAAATATTTCGATGAGAATTGTTTCACCCGAAAAGATTCCAGGAATCAGTATCTGGTGAGAGTCCCGGCGCCCCGCTGGCCGCAGTGGCGCAGCATTCTCTCGCGCAAAAACGACCTTCCGCGGTGCAGCCGCGACTTCGTAGCTGCTACGGTTATTCCCAAGGTTCGGGCAATCTCCTCAATCGGAAGATCTTTCAGAAACCGCAGCTCGAGCGGCAGGCGAAGCAACGGCGGAATGCGGTCCAGCTCCTGTTTCACGGTCTGGCTGACTTGGCGCTTCCCGAAATCTCCTTCCGGAGAACACTCCACAGAATCGTACGGCGAATGTGTCTTTCCTTCATAGTCGGTAACCGTGTACGGAATCAGTTGAGCGCGCCGGACCTGCTTGCGCCGGGCGACGCAGGAGTTAATGGCAATCCGGACCACCCAGGTAGAAAATTTCGCATCCTGATTGAAAGTCTTCAAATGTTCATAGGCTCGCGAATAGGCATTCTGAAACTCGTCCTGGGCATCATCCTCGTTCCGCACAAGGCACCGGATAACGCGCATGCAGGTGTCGCCGGAACGAGCAATCAGTTCTTCGAACGCCGCCTGACTGCCGGAGCGTGCTTCACGGATGAGTTCGTCTTCGGGACAGCTTCCAAATCGTGACTGCCTGATAAAGTTGTGCGCTGGCGCAAGACGCCGCCGCTCGGAGTGTTCCTGCATCATAGTCGGTTTCACCAAAAACGCGGTACAGGGCTTTGTGCAACTTGGTCGCCATCGGTTAACTGTATAGTTATTAACCACCTACAGGTACATATGAGCATCTATGTGACGTCTCAGTGGAGCCCAGACCTGTTACACCTCTTCAACAAGGAATCCGGCCCCCGCGGTGTGTTCTAAATGGCCCGCGAAAAGCTCACACTGCTCCCCGCCGTCTTCGAAGGTCCTTATTTCGTCGCAGGAGTGTGTCAGCGGCTCCAGGGTGCGCGATGGCCACGGCCGCGCATGCTCAAAAGGCCACCATAAATTACGCCCACAAGGGAACACCGGCCAAACACCGTTGATGGTGGCACCGCCGCGGGTACCCGAAGAGACAAAAGCGGTCGAGAAGAGGTTTAAGAAATATGTTCCGGCGGACAAGTAGATCGCTGCTACTTGTGTTCCTCATCGCGCTGTGGCTTGGAAAACCGCTCCAGGTAGTTGGTTTGCGAAGGCATGGCCAGCCTTGCGTCATTTTTTTCCACGATCTTCATGATCTTGAGCATGAGATCCTCCTGAATCTCGAGGAACAAGGCATAGTCGCTTTCCAGAATGTACGCGAATACCTCGAGGTCGAGGGATGAGGAGCCGAACTGAATCAGGCGAATGCGGGCTCCATTGTTCTCCACGCGCGGATCCGTATGCAAAAGCCGGTTTACTTCTTCAAGCACCTGCCGGACCGTCTCGGACGAAGTGGCGTAATGCAGTCCGAAAAGCTGGTGGAACCAGATGGAAGGACGCAACGTGTAGTTCTCAATGCTTGTCTGAGAGACCTGCGCATTGGAGACGGATACAACTGTCCGGTCGAGCGTGCGAATGCGCATGGAGGCGAACCCGACATCTTCAACAGTGCCGAGTTGGCCCGCGATCTTGCAGAAATCGCCGACTCGCACGATGTCCCGCATGATGATCGAGATACCGCCAAACACGTTCTCCAGGGTCTTCTGTGCTGCGAGAGCCAGGGCAATTCCGCCGATTCCCAAACCGGCTAGCATGGCAGTTACGTTTACGCCCGCAAAATGCAGTAGCAGCGTAAGGGCGATCAGCACTACCGAGATTTTGAATACCCGTGTAAACAGGACGACAACCGCAATCTTGTCGGAGGCGTGCCGTGCACGAAGATGTCGCGAACTCAGGCTGAGAACGAAGTCGCTAAGCTGCAACACCACCCAGGTGGTTCCGGCGATGCCGAGCAATTGCGAGATTCCGGTCCAAATTTCCCGCGCAACCAGCGATACAGAGAAAAGTGCCGTGATCCGGACAGCGATTGCAATGATAATGACTGAGATCGGAAACCGGAGAAATCGCAGACGCTTTTCCGCGTGTTCGCCGGTCATACGTTGTATCAGGGCACCGAGCGAGGGCATTAATGCGCGGCTTAAATAGAAGCCGAGCGCAAGTGCGATTAGAACGGCCAGTATGATGCCGAGCACGCGCCATAGCGGCAGCCCGAAGATTCGCATGCTCGTCAGGAATCGCGGGAAATACGCGACCGGATTGCTCCGTTCCATTTCCGCGTAGGTCTGTGGAATTTTCGCCAGCGTCTCGCGCGAAAAAAACCAGACGGGACCGCCGCCCGCCCCCTGGACTCTGGCCAGCACGACAGACAGCGTGCCGCTATCTGTTTTGATGCTGCCCACCAACTGGCGGTTTGACGGCAAGCCGCCCTGCAAGTCTCCGTTCGCCGTCCGGGGAAGGCCTGTCACGCCACCCGAGAGACCGAAATCCAGAACGTCTTTGAGTTCGCGTGCTAGCGTAAGCGCCTGCGACGGGTCCGGCACTTCGAGATACTGCGCAGCCTGCAGATAGTCGCCGCGATTGGCTGCTCTGATAAAACCGACGACGCAACCATGCGGATTGGATCGCCCGAGCGGATCTTCAGCAGTTTCAGAAGCCTTTGACGCTGGTGCGGCACGGCCGACCTTCGGAGTCTGCGCCAGGACGGCCTGTAAACACAGACCTGCGATGACTGCCAACCGCGCCGAACTCTTATTGCGGAAGCGCATGCATGGAGCGATTCTTTGGTTTCTTAGGGATGCTTCGCATCCGCCAGATCCGGACTCTGCTGGAACGCGGCCCTCCGCCCCAATTCAAGAAATTGTTTTTGGTCGAGGCGTCCGAACAGCCGGATAAATCCAGCTACCAACCCCGTCCAGCCAGTCTGATGACTCGCACCGATTCCTGCACCGTTGTCTCCGTGGAAATATTCGTAGAACAGCAGGTTGTCCCGCCAGTGCGGATCTTGCTGAAACTTGTGGACGCCTCCAAAGACCGGCCGTTCGCCGCGTTCATCTGGCAGAAAGATCGAAATGAGGCGGTTTCCAATCTCCCTGGCCACTTCAAACAAATTCATTAAGTTACCAGACCCGGTCGGACACTCTACTTTAAATCCGTCGCCGAAGTACAAGTAGTAATTCAGCAGTGCGCGGATAATCAAGCCGTTTACCGGCATCCAGATTGGCCCGCGCCAGTTCGAGTTACCGCCGAACATACCGGTATCCGATTCGGCTGGAAGATAGCTTACCCGGTACTCTTCGCCATGAACGGGAAATACGTAAGGATGTTCGGCATGAAAGCGCGATAAAGCCCGTATGCCGTATGGACCGAGAAACTCCGCGTCATCCAGCATGCGCGAAAGTATACGACGAAGCCGGTCCGGATTTACGATCGCCATAATGCCGCGATCGTGCACGCCGCGCGCCTTTTCGCCTATCCCATGAACGCTCTTGGCGAGCTCGGGAAAATGTTCCAGACGTTCCCGGGTATGTTCCACGAGCCGCGGCACCTGCTTCCGTTTTTCCGGCTCGATGATGGTTGCCGCACAAAGCGGCAGCAGTCCGACCATCGACCGGACTTTGAGCGGAGTAGAAGTCCCGTCAGGAAGCCGCAGTAGGTCGTAATAAAACCCATCTTCTTCGTCCCACATCTCGCCCACTTCGTTTAAGGCGTGCGCAATCCAGAGGAAGTGATCCACGAATTTCGCTGCCAGATCCTGAAAAACGGGTTCTGATGCTGCAATTTCAACGGCGATCTCCAGCATGCTCTGGCAGAAGATGGACATCCATGCGGTACCATCGGCCTGTTCCAGGTAGCCCCCGGTCGGCAGCGGCGCGGAGCGATCGAAGACACCGATGTTGTCCAATCCCAGAAAGCCGCCTTCGAACACGTTGCGCCCGAAACGGTCCTTGCGATTGACCCACCAGGTGAAATTGGAGAGCAACTTGCCGAACGCTCGCTTCAGAAAGTCCAGATCGCCTTCGCCGCGAAACGCCTGCTCGGTTCGGTAGATGAATATCGTGGACCACGCGTGCACCGGCGGATTGACATCGCTGAAGTTCCATTCGTAGGCCGGCAGTTGCCCGCTCGGATGGATATAAATTTCTCTCAGTAGCAGGTCTAACTGGCTCTTGGCGAAATCCACATCGACGCTCGCAAAGACTGCGGCATGAAAGGCAAGATCCCAGGCCGCATACCAGGGGTACTCCCATTTGTCCGGCATGGAAACGACCTGGCTGTTTATCATGTGAGACCACTCGCGGTTTCGCGTGTCCCGGAGCGCCGGCTGGAAAGGATCAGTCTTGTGTTCTTTCAACCATTGGTAGAGATCGAAAAAGTAATACTGTTTGCTCCACAGCATGCCTGCGAACGCCTGCCGCATCACTTCCGCTGCTTCGGGCCCGACAGAGCGCGGCGTCAATGCGGTATAGAATTCGTCCGCCTCCCGTTTTCTCGTGGCAAAATCGCGCTCCGCCGTCTCGAATGGCGAGCCGATTTGGTCCGGAGGTATATTGGAAAGTCGTAAGAAAAGCACCTCCGATTTGCCGCCGCCGACTTCAATCACGTGATGAATTGCGGCCTTCGTTCCGGTACCCTGCAAGTTAATCCGGTCCCGCTGGCCATTCACGACGAAGTCGTTGATTCCGTCCTTTACAAACGGCGACGTGTTTGTTCCATGAAATAGCTTCTGGTTGTTGGTTTCGTTCTCCGTAAAGAGAACCTCTCCCTGCGAGTCGCTGTAAAGCCAGTACTCACCTAGATGCGCCTGCTGACTCTCGATGGCGGAGAGTGAACCAGCCTTCGCTTTTCGCAGCAATGGCTTGGGCCAGTTCGGATACCAGCTCCAGGTGTTTCGAAACCAGAGGGTTGGAAGCAAGTGCAGTCTGGCCGGAGAAGACGCCCGGTTCTCAACGGTAATTTTTATCAGTATGTCTTCCGGAGAACGTTTTGCGAACTCGACAAAGATATCGAAGTAGCGGTCGGCATCAAACACACCCGTATCAATCAATTCATATTCCGGCTCCAGGCGCGAGCGGCGGCGATTCGCTTCGATGAGTTGCTCATAGGGAAAGGCCGACTGAGGATATTTGTACAGCCACTTCATGTAGGAGTGAGTCGGCGTTGAATCGAGGTAGAAATAGTACTCCTTTACGTCTTCGCCATGATTCCCCTCCGCGTTGGTGAGCCCGAAGAGGCGCTCTTTCAGAATCGGGTCGCGTTCGTTCCAGAGCGCCAGCGCGAAACAAAGCCGTTGTTTGTCGTCGCAAAAACCGGCGAGCCCATCCTCGCCCCAGCGGTAGGCCCGCGAGCGTGACTGATCGTGACTGAAGTAACTCCAGGCGTCGCCGTTATCGCTGTAATCTTCGCGAACTGTGCCCCACTGACGCTCGCTGAGGTAAGGTCCCCATTTGCGCCATGCCTGAACCGCTTCCGGTGTGTCACAAAGTCGAGCTCGCTCTTCGTCTGCCATGGAAGGACGTTGCAGGCATTCACATCGCCAAAGAAGATAGAAGAGGAATCAGGTAGTTACAGCACAATGCGACAGCGTGTGACGTATCGTTTGTAGTTTCTCGCTCCGGCTGTTACACTTCCCGGCAAAATTAAGAGATCGCCGGTGACGTCGCTATCTCTATATTATTCTGAGTGCGGGCGCATCGCGTCATCGCAACATATTATTCTCGAGGTACAGGAGACAGCATGAGAAAAGTTTTGCTGGTGGGATTCGCCATCGCTTTGTCGGTTTCGGGACAGGACAGTCAACAAGCCCAAAGCGGTGTGCCTGAGGGCTACCTGGCATTATTGCGGTCCGACGTCAAGACCAAGAAGACCGAGATCATTCGCGAAAACGTGAAACTTTCAGATAGCGAAGCGCAGAAGTTCTGGCCGATCCAGCGCAGCTACGAGAATGACCTCTCGAAATTAAAAGATCAACGTATCGAGATCATCCGTGACTACGCGAAAAACTGGGATAACCTTAGCGACGCTACTGCGAAAGACCTCGGCCACCGTATGATGGACTTCCAGAAGAAGCGCCTGGACCTTCATGAAAAATATTTCAACCGGATCACAAAAGAGATCAATGCTACGGTTGCGGCAAAGTACTTCCAGGTAGAAAATCAGTTGGAAAATCTGATCGACCTGGAGATCGCATCCCAGATTCCGCTGGTGAAATAGCAGCAAACCGGCGCCGGTCTGGCTTCACCATCGCGCCGGTTCGCCTTGTTTTAATGTCCAGACCTGGATGCCGTCTTTTTCCAGGCGCCGCGCCAGGTCTTCCGGTTTTCCGGTCAAAACGGGAAAGGTTCCGTAGTGCATGGGAATCACCTTCTTCGCGCCGACAAAACGCGCCGCCAGCGCTGCCTGGTCCGGACCCATTGTGAAATAATCGCCGATCGGAAGCAGAGCCAGCTCTGGTTGATACATCTCCGCAATAAGCTTCATATCGGAAAAGAGCGCGGTATCGCCTGCGAAGTACGCGGCGCGGCCGTCTTTAAACCTTAAAACGTAGCCGGCGGCCTCACCCCCGTAAATAAGGTCATCGCCGTCTTTCAGCGCACAACTGTGGATGGCGTGCGTCATGGTAAGCTTCACGAAGCCGAGGTCCACCGTGCCTCCCTTGTTGATGCCGACGGTATTCTTTGCACCTTTCTTTTCGAGCCACGAAGCTGTTTCGAAAATCGCGACGATCTTGGGGTTAAATTTCTTCGCGAGTGGCAGGACGTCGTTCGTATGGTCCATGTGCGCGTGCGAAAGCGCGATCGCGTCGACCCGCGAAATTTTGTGCCCTTTCGGGTAAGCGGGATTGCCTTCAATCCAGGGATCGAGCACCAGCACTTCGCCGGAATCGAATGTCAGTTCAAAAGTTGCGTGACCGAGCCAGTTTATCTGTATCATTTCGAACCGTTAGATGCCGGCCTTGGATGGGCGAGTACATCCAAACCTTCGCCGATTTTGGCCAGCGGCGGAATAGAAACAGGCAGTTTTCCGGTAATGGCGATATTTCCAAGTAATGCATCGGCGGCTGCGGCTTCCGATGTCGACGCTACGCTGAAGGTCGCTGCGTAGGCGGAAACGTCCGGGAAGTCACGCAACAGATAGGGATTGCCGAACGAAATCAGCGCCACCGGAACGGTTCCACTCACGACAGTTTTCAAGAAGCCGCTTAAACCGCCTTCGAGCGCCACGCTTCCGCGATTCGCTGCTACCGTAATGAATGCTGCCGCGTAGATCTGCTTGCAATGCGTCATATCGCTGGCAAAACTGGTCAACAGGGTCTCCGGCAAGGAAGGATTTGTCACGTAAACGGTGAGTGGAGCAGCAGCAGCACGCAGCTTACGAACAAATATCTGGCCGCGCAATGAAAATTCGCCTTCGTTCAGAATCACCAGGCACGATCCTTCGCCCTCCGGCATTGGAAATAGATGTTTATCGTCCTTCACCAAGGTGAATGAGCGATTGGCGACAGTTTGTGCCAGCACATCCAGCTTTCGCTGTTCCAGATCGTCGCTGATGTGATCCAGACTTACATAACGGTTGCGAAACAAACCGACGCGCTGTTTGGCAGCCAGCACTTTTTGGACGCTTGCGTTAATGTGCTGGATCGTAATCCGCTTATGCGCGACGGCGTTCATAATGTCCCGGACACAAGCGTCGGGATCGGTGGGCATTAGTAAGACATCCGCACCCGCCTCGATGGCGCGAACGGCTGCTTCGCCAGGACCATACAGGCCCGCGACCGCCTGCATCTCGAGTGCATCCGTCACCACCAGTCCTTTGAATCCGAGCTCATCGCGCAGCAGGCCGGTCAGAATATTGCGCGAGACAGTCGCCGGTTTCTCCTCCGGTTCGAACGCAGGTACCGCCAGGTGCGCCGTCATGATGGAATCGACTCCGTGCTTTATGGCTGCGCGAAATGGCACCAGTTCCACCTGCTCGATACGCTCCTTCGGCTGATCGAGCCGCGCAAGCTGGAGATGGCTGTCCTGCGCCGTATCGCCGTGGCCGGGGAAATGTTTGGCACTGAGCAGTACGTAATTGGCCGGGTCGGAGTGTGCCCCATCGATAAATGCCGCGACATTTTCCGCTACCATCTGCGGATCTTCGCCAAACGAACGTGTGTTGATAATCGGATTGTCGGGATTGTTATTGACGTCCGCATCGGGCGCGAATGCCCAGTTCACCCCGAGGCTGCGCGCTTCGCGTGCCGTGGCAACACCCAATTGTTTGACCGCGCCGAGATCACGCGCCGCCCCGAACGCCATCATGTACGGGAAACGGGCTGTTTGCGCAACGCGCATGGAGGCGCCGCGCTCGAAGTCCGAGCCCACCAGCAGCGGAGTCTTTGCGAGCTTCTGCACATGGTTGATAAACGCCGCCATTTCGAACGGCTGCGCCGGAATCACTTCGCCGTTTCGAATGCGGCCCGCCACGATGAAGCCGCCCACATGGGTATGCGTAATCCAGCGCAGAAATCTTTGGTACTCAGCGTTATCACTCGGCGGGTAATCGCCGTACCCGCGCACGATAATCAATTGCGCAATCCGGTCGTGCAATGAGAGAGAGCCCAGCAGTGAAGAGCCGGCGGAAGCTGGCGGGTTGGCGCTCGCAAACGACACAGAACACAGCACCACCGCCGCCAGCAAACGCAAGACTGCCATGCACCCCACTATAGAGGAAGAGCTTGGCGCCGCCGCTATTTGCTTTGTGTTTTGCGCAGTGCCCTGCCCCGCTGTGAACCGGGTGGTTTGCGCGGAATGTTGAGCAGTCTTTTCGTATGCCGCACCAGCGTGACGACTTCATTGGCGCTCTTCTGAATCACTACGTCCGCGCCCGTCGTCTCGGGCCGCAGCCCCAGATTGTCTGCGAAGCCGGTGAGCAGAATGATCGGCCTGTCGAAACTGTTCTCGCGCAGCTTTTTGATCAGCTCGAGCCCGTTCACCGGGGACATCTTGTAATCCGTAATCACCAGGTCGAAGCTTTCTTTTTCCACAAGCTTCAATGCTTCCGAGCCACAACCGGCCGGAATCACGTGATAGCCCAACTCTTCGAGCACCGAACGGCGCGCCAGCATTCCGTCCGTGTTATCATCCACGAGCAAAATTGTTGACTGGACCGAGGCGCGATAAGGAAAAGCAGATCGCATCAAGACTCCGAAAAGTTAACAAACGATGACACGATCTGTCAACGCTCCGCTATACGCCTCAAATACCAGCAGATGCAGTTCTTGACAAATGCCGCAGCGAGCCGACGCTGCACAACGAGCTTCTACTCGATTTCGCGCGGCGCTTTATAGCCGGCCTTGGCAATGACCTGGTATTTGATCGGCTTGTTCTTCCCGTCGACAATTCGCAGCGTTTCGTTTGTCCCGGGATTGATCAGCTCCACTTTGATCCGCCGGAACTTGCCGTCCCGCGCCACATTCGTCGGATGATACGCGAAGGAGTACTGATCGCGCAGCGCACGCTCGATCTGCTGAAAAACAGATGGATATTCTGCGACAAAGCGCGGAAAGAAGCTCAAGCCGCCCGATTCTTTGGAGAAAGTGCGCATTTCGTTATCGGCCTGTAGAAAATCCATATTCTGAATGGCCGCACCCATGCCCGCCGCACCTTCGAGAGACATGCGCGCAATCTGCAGAATGCTGATCGTATAAATCGGTACACCCGCTTCCTGCAGCGACCGCCGTGCCTGATCAAACGTAATCTTGCTGAACGTATCGAGTCCGGTACCGATCAGCAGAATCGCCTTGCGTCCTTCGATACTCGACATGCGATCGGCCATGTCGGTCAAAGCATCGAAAACGTTCGATTCGCTGAAACCGGGAATACGCAGCCGTGACATCGCCTCTTCGGCTTTGCGCTTATCGGGCGAAAAATCGGAAAGAATCGTCGGTCGCAGGTCATAGGCGACGACGGCTACGTTATCGTCGGGTTTTAGCGTCTGCAGAAAGGTATAGGAGGCCTGGAGCGTCTCGTACCATCCGTAACTCCAGAACTGCTGGAACCTGCCGCTGAATTCAATCAGCATGCAGATCGTCATTGGCGCTTCGCTCAAGTTCGCCTGTGAAATTTTCTGCGGTACGCCGTCTTCCAGAATGCGGAAATTATCCGGCTTCAGCGTCCGGATGAACTGGTTGTGATTATCCAGAACCGAAACATCTACGTTTACCGTGATGGCTTCCGAGCGGAAGGTAGGTGTATCGCTCGGAACGTCTTTCGGCTTTTTGTATTCGGAAGGTATACGCGTTTCGTCTGGCGCTGGAGCGGTTTCGGCGGGCTTCTTCGGTTTTGCCACCGAATCGCTGCTCTGTGATTGCGGCGTTTCCTGGGCCCGCATATAAAACGGCAGACCGGCCGCGACGAGAACCGTGCTGAACAACGCGACGGAAAGGGAACGAGATCTCATGCAATACAACCTTTGCCGGATCTAGTGGACCCAGCGATCACGATTCGAATCTTTCTTTCGAAGATATACTTCAAACTTCTTCCGGGCGCGCCGCAGCTTCCAATCTTTATAGCCGGCCGCAACCGGAGCGGCCACACGGCCCTGCAGCCGGCGGCCGCGCAGAATCAGGTACCCGGCAATCAGCCCGCCAACGCACGCCACCGCTTCCGATGCGCCCTGCCGCGCCGTCACCGACAAGTAAGACTCGATCAGAACCACGGCGCCGATGATCATCACGAAATATTTCGTCTTCAGCGGGATCAGAAAGCCGAACAGCATGGTCTGATTCGGAAACAGCACACCGTAGGCGACCAGCAGCCCGAAGACTGCCCCGGACGACCCCACCACTGGGACGTTTACGCCGCCAAAAAGGTAAGCCGCGAATATGACGGCTATGCCCGCCAGTATGCCGCAGGAGAAATAGAAGCGGACGAAGCGCGCCGTTCCCCAGGTGCGCTCGAGCTCGGCCCCGAACATCCAGAGCGCCAGCATGTTCCAGAGGATATGAAACAGTCCGCCGTGCAGAAAAAGGTAGGTAACAAGCTGCCACACGGCAAACCCGCGCACGACCGCGGCGGGGACCAGCGGGAAGGCTCGAAACAGAGCCAGGTCAGGCTTGCTGGCCTGCAGAATGATGCTCAGGACGGAAATTCCAGTGGTTGAAATTAACAGCCACTTGACGCCCGTAGGTAAGCGATTGGAAGGAATGTACCGGTTCGCGTACGATCGCGAGCTAAAGGACATCGGCGTGCGGGATCCCTTACCGTCGAGAATAACAGAACGAGACTCGCTCGCTCGCAGGAATTGAAAACGCTTTTAGTTTTCGCCGGCTTGAGCCGAATGACGGCGCAAAATGCTCGCCGCCAGATGCACGAGTATAGCGATCGACAACCAGACTATCCAGTTAGATAGCGGGCCTGTGGCGAACAGAAAGCTGCTGGTCCATCCCAAGTTGGAGGCCAGGCTCCAGACTGCCAGAGCGTAGGCGGAAAGAACCGCCGGCCCCATCAGGACGGAGACAAGCGCTCCGAATTCCTGCGCCGTATCGCTGGCCCAGACTCCGGTCCGAGCCAAAATGCTCTGAAACCCGGGCAACAAACCGGTTGCACGGGGTGCTTCGGTGCTAATTGCTATCGCTGTCGGTCGCGTTTCGGGCATCTTTGTAGCCTTCACCAAATCTGATGCACGTAGCGGACCGAAAGTTCCGCCATCCCGAAGAAGCACATTTCTCGCGTGTACCAGGCCGAATGCCGGGGATGCCGGATACGGAATTCTGTAAAATCTGCTGATACTCCTGGAATTTCAGCGGGCATATCACCGGCATAGTCACTTTTCGGAGGGAATCTTCGCACCCAAAGTAATGCCCGCAATCATTTCAGCCGACGTTGGAATATAGAGTGGACGTTGGAATATAGAGTGAAGGTTATCTAAGGGTTAAAAACGAATGAAGAAGATCAAGACGGCCATTGTGGGAACTGGATTTATGGGCAAGGTGCACGCTGAAAACGTGCGCCGGCTGGGGAATGTAGAGATTGCGGCGGTGGTGGGTAGCCGCCCGGAGCGGGCCAGGCAGTTTGCCGAGGCAATGAGCATCCCGTTTGCGACGGCGAACTTGGAAGACGTTTTAAAGGATAAGGAGATTGCGGCAGTTCATATCTGTACTCCGAACGTGGACCATTACCCGATGTCGCTTGCCGCAATCGAGGCCGGCAAGGCGGTCCTCTGTGAAAAACCGATGACCCTCAGCGTCGATGAAGCCAGGAAACTGGTCGATGCGGCGAAACGGAAGAACGCCGTGAACTGCGTGGAGCACAACCTGCGCTACTACCCGGTCCTGCAGCAGGCCCGGCAGATGATTGCCAAGGGCGATCTGGGCGAGATTCTGATCGTGCAGGGTACGTACTCCCAGGACTGGCTGCTTTACGATACCGATTGGAACTGGCGGCTGGATGCCAAATCGAACGGCAAACTGCGCGTGATGGGCGATATTGGCTCGCACTGGATGGATATGATCCAGCACCTGACCGGGCTCAACATTACCGCAGTTTGTGCCGAACTCGCCATCTTTCATGAGAAACGGAAACGGCCGAAAGGCTCGGTCGAGACGTTCTCGGGCAAAAAAGGCGTCGCCGGCGATTACGAAACGTTCCCGATCGATACCGAAGATTTTGGCATGGTGATGTTACGGCTTGGACAACGCGCGCGCGGGGCGTTTACCGTGAGCCAGATGTCCGCCGGGCGCAAGAACAAGTTCGCGATTGAAATCTTCGGCACCAAAGCCGGCGTGGCGTGGGATCAGGAGTCACCCGACACACTCTGGATCGGGCATCGCAACGATCCGAACCAACTGATCGTGAAAGATGCATCGCTCTTTTATCAGGAAGCAGCGAAATTTGCCGACCTGCCCGGTGGCCATAGCGAAGGCTACGACGATTCGCACAAGCAGGTCTTTAAGAATTTCTACGCGCGTGTGGCCGACCCGTCGGTGCCCATCGATTATCCGACATTCGAAGACGGGCTGCACGGCATGATCCTGCTCGAAAAAGTAGCCGAAAGTTCGGAAAAGCACGCCTGGGTGAACGTCTAAGGTAAACCTGTGCGTCTGGTCCTGCTTCTCGGCCTGGCGGTAGTTGCGGCTGCTCGAACGCCTATAGAAGCAGTTGGTGATTCGCCTGTTCTCGAGTCAGCGGCAGCCGAGCTGACACGGGGAGCGATCGATGTCAAAGGAAAGATCATTCTTCGAACCTCCCCGCTAAAACTGCCGGCTGAAAGCTTTGTACTGAAGAGGCAGGGCGGCAACGTTACCATCACCGGGGCTGACGATCGCGGTGTGCTCTATGGAGCGTTCGCGCTGCTGCGTAGGACGGCGCTGCACGAACCGGTCAACGACAGCGAAAGCCCGTACGCACCCATTCGTTGGGTAAACCAATGGGACAATCTGGATGGCTCGATCGAGCGTGGCTATGGCGGCCGGTCCATTTTCTTTGCGGACGGCCATGTGCTGCCGGATCTGACGCGCACATCGGAATATGCGCGCATACTGGCCGCTGTCGGCATTAACGGGTGCACGGTCAACAACGTGAACGCGAATCCGCGCGTTCTTACGCCGGATTTTTTGCCGCAACTGACGCGCATTGCGGATGTGTTCCGGCCGTGGGGCGTACGCTTGTCGCTGGCGGTGGATTTCGCAAGCCCGAAGACATTGGGCGGCCTTGCCACATTCGATCCGCTCGATCCGGCGGTAGCCGATTGGTGGAAGAAAAAGGCGGACGAGATCTACCGCCTGATTCCCGATTTCGCCGGCTTTGTTCTGAAGGCGGATTCGGAAGGCCGCGTGGGGCCGTCTACTTACAATCGCTCGCATGCCGATGCCGCCAATGTGCTTGCCCGCGCGCTTGCGCCGCACGGCGGCATCCTGGTCTATCGCGCGTTCGTCTACAATCATCACCTCGATTGGCGGAATCTCAAGAATGACCGTGCCCGCGCCGCCTACGACAACTTTCAGCCCCTCGATGGCGCGTTCGATTCGAACGTCGTGGTGCAGATCAAACACGGCCCGATCGACTTTCAGGCGCGCGAGCCCGTTTCGCCTTTGCTCGGCGGACTTGCCCGGACGAACGAAGCACTCGAGTTGCAGATCACACAGGAATACACCGGCCAGCAGCGCCACCTGTGTTTTCTTGCGCCGATGTGGAAACAAGTGCTGGACTTCTCATTTGGGCCGGGTGCAACTGTCGCTCAAATCGTTTCGGGCAAAACGCACGATCGCCCATTTGGTGGTTTCGTCGGCGTCGCCAACGCCGGCAACAGCGAAAACTGGCTCGGCAGCGATCTCGCCCTAGCGAATCTGTATGCCTTCGGGAGGCTGGCATGGAACCCGAATCTGCCCGTCGCCGCGATTGCGGATGAATGGACACGGCTGAACTGGGGCAGCGATCCGGCGGTTGTGAAAACGATCGGCGATCTCCTGCTGCGCTCCTGGCATGTCTATGAAAACTACACCGGGCCGCTCGGGCTCGGCACGCTCACCGATATTCTGCACAGCCACTACGGCCCAGGCATCGAGAGCGCCGAACGCAACGGCTGGGGACAGTGGATTCGTGCCGATCACGAAGGCATCGGCATGGACCGCACCGTCGCCACCGGCACCGGCTTTACCGGCCAATATCCGGCCGCCGTCGCGCGCATCTACGAATCGCTTGCGACTACTCCCGA
>DATBGM010000180.1:0-15090 GCA_036557945.1 Bryobacteraceae bacterium
CCGTATTTCGGCGATCACGTCGAACTGAGCGACGGCGGCACGGATTTTGCTTCCACGGTCGGCGTAGGCGGCGTGATTGGGACGGAGTATCGCTGGCCGCCGGATGACGACAAAGCCGCTCCCGCGACTGACGGCCACACGGCAAAACTCATCCTGACGCCGGCGAAGGAAGCGGTCTGGGATAGATGGGTACACATCTACCGCAAAGAAATGCTGCCAGCGGGCGAGTACCTGGGCGCACTCTACGACATCGGTTTCGACAAGCCGGAAACGCACTGTATTCGCAAAGGTGGCGTAATGTATTACGCTTTCTTCGCGCCCGAATGGAACGGGACGGTCGAATTCCGCGGCTTGGGTTCGGGCCATTACGCCGTCACCGACTACGTGAATAACAAGCGCGTCGGAGTGGTGAATGGCCCGGACGGCAAGATGCAGGTAGCATTCCGACACGCCCTCCTGGTTGCATTACGGCGCGCCGGCGACTTCGGATCGTCAGATCGAAAGTCATCAAAAGGAAACGATTGACACCGAAATAGAACCCGGGTAACATGCTGGCACGGGCACCACTGCGCAACCACGCAACGCATGCTCGGCAGGGGGTATCTATGACGCGGCTGCATCCGGCCTTACAGCAGTTCATCCGGACGGTGACTCTCGCATTTTTGTGCGGGTGCGCGGCATTGGCGCAATCCGGCTTTGAAGCGCAGATACGCGGCACGGTGACGGACCCGGAAGGCGCGCTCGTGACCGGAGCCACCGTACGCCTGACTGATACCGCAACAGGAATCGAAACGGAGACCATCAGCAATGAGACTGGAATTTACACGCTCAATGGCCTGCGTCCCGGCCGTTACAACCTGCGCGTGCAGCACGCCGGATTCGCCGATTCCGAGACGAAGAACATCGAGCTTACCGTCAGCCAGCAGGCAGTAATCAATGTCGCGCTGCATCTTGCTTCGGTTTCGGCCGCGGTCAATGTGACGGAAGCGGCGCCGGTGCTCGATACGGGCGGCGCGACGCTCGGAACTACCATCTCGGGCGATACGACCCGAAACATTCCGCTTTATGGGCGCAGTTATTTTCCGCTGGTTTTTCTTTCCGGCGGAGTCACCGAGTCTCCTGGCTCCGGCACGTCGGACAACTATCCTTCGGGCACGAACTTCATTTCTAACGGGCAGCGCAACGCAACGGCGGAGATCCGGCTCGACGGCACGCCCACCACCGCGCCGGAGCAGGGCGAGGGCAGCAATACAAATGTGTACTACCAGCCCTCTGTCGAAGTAATCCAGGAGTTCAAGGTTTCGAATAACTCGTTTTCAGCCGAGTACGGCAACAACGGCGGCACGGTTCTCAATGTGCTCATGCGCCAGGGTGGCAATCAGTTCCACGGCAGCGCGTGGTGGTTCGGGCAACGCTCCGGGCTCGACGCGAACGACTTTTTCAGCAACGCCGCGGGCCTGCCGCGCCCCGGCCACAAGCACGATGATTATGGCTTCATGGTCAGCGGGCCCATTCGCAAGGAGAAGACATTTTTCCTGTTCGATTTCGAGCGAGTGAAGGATGCGTCGCCGCTGCAGATTGCGACTACCGTTCCTACGGCCGCCGAACGGCAGGGCGATTTCTCGCAGACGTTCACCAGCGATGACAGCGGCAATATCGTGCCGAATATCATCTACGATCCGCGCTCGGGTCCTCCGGGCGCGCGCAGCCAGTTCTCCTATAACGGCGTCGCCAACGTCATTCCGCCGAGCCTGCTCGATCCGATCGGGCAGAAGGTTACAGCGCTCTATCCGCTACCGAACCTGCCGGGCGATCCGCTGCTCGGAACGAACAATTTCCGTACGAATGTCTTAAGCGCTTCGCAAGGCTACCAGTTGGATGCAAAAGTCGACCAGCAGTTCACCTCCGAGCAGCGCGCCTCCATCCGCTACAGCCGCTTGCGCAGCAATCAGGATACGCCGACCGTTTTAGGGAACGGTGATTTTGGCGACGGCGTTCATTACAGCACGACCGTGCATAACGTGGGCGCCGATTACAGCTACACGATTACGCCTTCATTACTGCTGCAATTGCGGGCCGGCGTCGATCGTGTGGAGGGACCCGGCCGGTCGGATTATCCGGACCTGCGCACCGTCGGTTTTCCACCGGTGCTCATTGCCAACGGCGTCACGCGCATGCCGTCGATCACGATGGATGATGGACCGTATGCAGGCCTCTTCACCCAATGCTGTGTCGATACGTCATTCGCGCACACGCTCTACAATTATTCCGGCAGCGTGAACTGGGTACACGGCGCGCACTCATTCAAGTTTGGCTCGGAACAGCGGCTCTTCTATAACAACTTCGGGCAACCCGATTCGCCGACCGGAACATTTAATTTTTCGCAGATCACGACGGCGAACGATCCATTCGCGGGCGATGTGACCTCGGGCAACTCGATCGCCAGTTTACTGGTTGGCTACGGCGATAACAACTCGTTTATTACGGTACGGCCGAGAGTGGCTGATAAGTCGATCGAGACCGCGTTCTATCTGCAGGACGACTGGAAAGTCTCGCGCAAGCTGACCGTCAATCTCGGGCTGCGCTACGAATGGAGCAATCCCTACACGGAGCGATATAACCGCTCACAATTTAATAACTTCACCGGCAACAGCGGGATTGTAGTTCCCGGATTGCCCAACGCGCCGGAACCGCTGCTCGGCACAACCGTCTTCCCGAGCGGCAATCAACGAAGCATCTTTACAGACCGCAACAATTTCGCTCCGCGTGTTGGGTTTGCGTACTCGCCGGACCAGAAGACAGTGGTGCGCGGCGGCGCGGGCATTTACTACGGAATGAACGTGGCGACGAATTTTCAGTACGCCGGACCCGCCTTTTCGAAATTTGAGCCGATTCGCTTTTCACTGGATGGCTACGAGACGCAGTACGCGACACTGGCCGATCCCTTTCCGACGGGTCTCCCCGGACCGCAGGGCACCAAGTATGGATCGCGCGCTCTCTGGGGCTTTGCAAATCCCAGCGACTTGAGCTACGAGCGCGCTCGCAATGCCGAAATCTATCAGTGGAGCATCGGCATCGAGCGCCTGCTTCCCTGGGACACCCTGGTTTCGGCGAATTACTCCGCTAACCGCAGCACGCATCTGCCCTGGGGCAGTTGGGGCTTCACACGGAATCGCAACTTCGTCGCCACGAACGTTCGCAGCCAGTACACGAGCGACGATCTTTCTAATCTGGTAGCGAACCCGTTCCAGCCGCTGTTCTCGGGTCCGAACGCAATTTTCCATGAACCCGACTCCATCTATAACAATCCGACGATTCCCTTGCTCAACGTGCTGCGGCCATACCCGCAGTTTGACGGCGAATTCGATGGTCTTCCACTGCTTGCCGCTACTTCCCGCTACAATTCCCTGCAATTGAGTTTCGAGAAGCGAGAGAGCAAATACATCACGTTCCAGGGCAATTACACGTTCTCGCGCTACGTGGATGACAGCTCAGCCGGCTCGAACGACTGGATCGGCTACTACTCCTACGGCGCGCCGCAGGCGCTCGACCGCCTTCGAGGCGAGTACGGCATCAGCGGCAATGATGCGACGCACCGCTTTTCAGCCATCGCCACGATTGCGCTTCCGGTGGGTCGCGGGCTTGCGATCGGCTCTCATATGAACCGCGTGCTGGATTGGGTCATCGGCGGCTGGTCGCTTGGTACCACCTTCACGATTCAAAGCGGGCAGCCGATCCCGATCGGAATGAGCCTGCCCAGATTGGCCGATGGCCTGCAACGTCCAAATTTAGTTTGTCCGACCCCGGGCACCGGCATCAGCTATCATCACGCGGGGGCAACGGGTGAGCCCATGTTCGATGTGAACTGCTTCGCCGATCCAGGTGATCAGCAGCTTGGCAACGCGCCCCGATATTTTGAGGACTTGCGGCTCGACGGAATCCGTAATGTGGATGCGGCGCTGCGCAAACAGTTTGCCATTACTGAGCGGGCGCGATTGCAGATACGCGCGGAAGCCTTTAACGTGTTTAATCGGACTCGCTTCGGATTGCCGGTAAACGCCTACGGCAACTCGCAGTTTGGAGTCGTCAACTCACTCGCGCCCGGCTTTACGCCGCGCCGCATGCAACTGGTCGCGCGGTTCGAATTCTAGACGTGCGAAGAGCTTTGAAAGCAGCGGTGATCCTGTGGTGTGCCTGCTGGCCGAGGACGGTCCTGGCACAGTCGAACCCAGCGGACAAGCAGGACTGGACTCACTACGTGCGCATTGCCGGTCACAGCCTGAAGGCTGACAATGCAGCCGCAATTATCGACGAATCACGACGGACAAACGTCTTCGGCATCGAAGTTGATAACGACATCCCGGGGCGCTATGAAAGCTTTCTCGACCCCGCCGCGAAGCTCAAAGCGATTCAGGCTGTAGCGTCTGCAGCACATGCCGCGGGCAACAGGGCGTTCGTCTATATCGCAGGCCTGGAATGCATCACCGCGAATGCCGAGCGATCCCCGCATTCCTTTTTCAAAGATCATCCGGACTGGGTGCAGCGGAATCGCGATGGCAAGCCGGCTGTCTTTGGAGGCGGAACGGCGTTCTGGATCGCGAAAGGCGATGAGGATGTCTGGATCTCGCCCTACGCGCCCGAGTGGCGGAAGCGTTACATGGCGATTGTGCGGCAGATTGCAGCGACTGGCATTGATGGCGTCTACGTCGATATTCCCTACTGGATGACCCACTTCAAAGGCTGGGAAGATAGCTGGGCGAGCTTTGATCGCTACACGATCGAGGCATTCCGGAAGGCGACCGGCATTGACGCGCTACACGATATGCGCCTGGGAGACATCACCGATCCGCATTTTCGGCAATGGATCGATTTCCGCATTGCGACGATCACGGACTTCATGCGCGAAATTGATCAAAACGTCAAAGCGGCTAATCCGCAATGTAAAACGATCGCGGAGATATATCCCGGACCCGAAAGCGCGGCTCCGCGTGTCGGGGCCGACGTCTATCAGCTTTATGCCGTCGTTGACGCGATCGCTCACGAATATCAGGGGCCCGGCGACTCAATGGGGGCGTCGAAAACCGCATTCGACTGGGTCGATCAACTATCGGGAATCTTTACGTTTCGCTCGTTCGCGCGCGGGAAGGCAAGCTGGATGCTCAATTACTCGTGGGATGGCGAAAAAGGTGTCAGCATACCCGACGCGATGAAAACACTTTTCGCTATGCAGCTAACGGCGGGAGCGAATAGTTGGGACGCGAAGGGGCATGTCATGTCGGAATCGAACGATGCGGAGGTCCGGCGTGAAGTCTTCGGATGGATAGCCCAGAACGAACATGTGTTTTACGACCCACGCGAACCGATCGCGCCGGTCGGCGTCTACTTCTCGCCCCGAACGAGAGATTATCATCCGGACGAATTCATTGCAGCTTTCAAAGGGACGCTGCATGCTCTTCTCCTTGCGCATCGCGAGTTTCAAATTGTCACACCCGCAACGATGGGGAACTTCCGCGGCACTGCACTAATCGTTCCGCAAAAACAACTTTTCGATTCAAGCGATCTCAAATACTTAGCAGCGGCGGTGCAGCACAGCGGAATAAAGCTGATCGACATAGGCAGTCAGCCTAGCAGTTTCGAAAAGCTCCTCACAGACCGTTTTCCGAGCGCCGCAGCACAAGGCACGCGAGACAAACTGCTTGACGACGCCCTTCAGCGTGTCGTATCGCAACTTCCCGAGTCCTCCGCCGATCAGATTTTCGCGTCTCCTTTCACAATCAGTCAAATCGCTCGCGTGAATGGAGCGAGTCAGGTTTATCTCTTCAATGTGAAGGGACTGGTCGCCAAACACAAATTGCGGCCGGACCCGGAACGCGAGGCCATTATTGACTTCGTCGGAGGCGCAGGTTCCCGGATCTTCGCGCTACCGTTCCTCGGCAGTGTGACTGAATTAGTACCGGAGCGCACCGGCGGACGGCTCCGCGTGCATGTTCCTGCATTCGAGCGTTCGATTGTGATCTGGTGTAGACGGTAGCTTTAGCTAAGCTAGCCAGTCCAGGCCGTTTTACGTGATACGCGGGGGCGTAAGCTCATCGACCCCCGGAGCAAGACGTCTCGTAATGATTTCAAACATGGGCCCGATAATATCGCCGCGCCTTTGTGCGGTTTCCGCAGACTTTCATATCGCACCATCGCCGCGAATGATTCTTGCTCATGTCGAGAAACAGCCAGCGGCAAGTTTCGGCATGACACTCGCGCACGAAGCGGCGATCGCTCGAGGCGAGCAGCTCGGCAGCCGCGAGCGTAATCGGCCAGAGCGGCCCCATCGCTGACATGGTCAGCGCTTTCCATTCCCACTGAATTGTGCGCCGCTCCGCAGCAAGCTGGCGCCGCTGCAACGCCTTTTCCAAAAAGGCGTTGAAGGATGAAAGATCTTCACGCGCCACATTGCCGCCATGTGCAACCGCCGAAAATATTTGCTCGATCAACTCCCGCAGCTCTCTTGCCGCCCGTAGCGTCGCCTGTTGTTCGCGTTCGCTCAATCCGCGAAGGCACGATGCTTCCGTTGCGCTAATTACACCTGACTGCTCGCAAAACCGCAACAAATCTTTATAGCCGGCCAGCAACTCCAGCGTTCGCACCGCATCAAAGCGATTATCGAGGGTGTTGGCGAAATCGAGCGCGACGTGTCCTGCGATCAGTTTGAACTCTACGTCGTCCGCCATAGCCGCCGGTTTGATTATAACTCCCAAAAATGGTTTGACAGGTGAGATGCAATAGCGTTATCTTATAACCAGCTATGTCGACAGCGGTGGTTACAGCGGAGCAAACACGGAATGCCACGCGGCCCGGCTTCATACTCGCTTTCGCAGCGATTTACATCCTGTGGGGCTCGACATTTTTCGCCATCCGCGTGCTCGTCGAAACGGTGCCGCCGCTTTTTGCCGCAGGTGTGCGCTTTTTAATCGCGGGCGCGGCGCTATATCTATGGTCGCGGTTTCGCGGCATCTCCGCCCCTACGCGTCTCGAATGGCGCAATATGACCGCCCTCGGCGCGCTCATGTTTCTCGTTGCCTATGCCGGCTTGTTTTGGGCTGAACGGACGGTGCCGTCGGGACTGGCTTCCGTGCTCGTCGGAACCATTCCCGTCTGGACCACGCTCTTCGAAGTGTTCGTGTTCAAACAGGAAAAACTGCGCCCCGCTCTGGTACTTGCGCTTGCGACAGGTCTGGCGGGTGTAATCACGCTGGTTCCGTTAGCGGGCACAGGACGGGTAGCGATTCTCTCCTGTCTGGCCATCATCGGCTCCAACCTGTCGTGGGCGTTTGGCTCCGTGCTTTCCAAGGGACTCCGGCTGCCCGCTTCGAAACTGATGAGCGCATCGGGACAGATGCTCACCGGTGGAGTCATGCTGCTCATCGCCGCTGGCTGTCTGGGTGAGTTCCGGCCATTTCCGCATATTTCTTTGCGGGCGATCGCTGCTCTCGGCTACCTGATCGCAGCCGGTTCTATCATTGCGTTCACAGCATACATGTGGCTGCTCGGCCGCTTGCCTGCCACAAAGGTATCGAGCTATGCGTATGTGAACCCGGTTATCGCGCTCGCCATCGGGTCTGCTTTCGGCGGCGAACCATTCACGTTACACACGCTTGCAGGTACCGTGTTAGTGCTCGGCAGTGTGATCCTGCTGCTCGCGAATTTCGGCCGTAAGCCCGCTGAGAAGATACGATTTTGATTTGAAGACTTTCGACGCGATCATACTCGGACTGGGCGGCATGGGCAGCGCCGCTGCTTTTCATCTTTCTGCTCGCGGCCGGTGTGTCCTGGGTCTCGATCAATACCAGCCGGTGCACGATCGCGGCTCGTCACACGGCGGCTCCCGTATTATTCGCCAGGCGTATTACGAAAATCCGGCGTATGTTCCGCTGCTCGAGCGCGCATACGAGCTGTGGGAACGGCTGGAACGCGATTCCGGCTACGATTTGCTGCGCCTGACCGGAGGCTTGATGATTGGGCCGCCCGCGAGCGCGGTGGTAAACGGTGCCATCGCGAGCGCAACCGAGCACAATCTTCCATACGAAGCGCTGAACGCAAACGAGCTGTGCCGCCGCTATCCCGTTTTCGCGCCGCGTCCGGACGATACGGCCGTTTACGAACTTCGCGCCGGATTCCTGCGGCCTGAGCTATGTGTGCGCGCGCATCTCGAACAAGCTGCGCGATGCGGAGCGCAGTTACACTTTGAAGAACGCGTCGAAAGCTGGCACGCCGCGCCGGATGCCGTGCGCGTAAAAACAAGCCGCGCAACTTATGAAGCGGAGCGTCTCGTGATCGCGCCGGGAGCGTGGGCGCCGGCTCTGCTGGAAGAAATCGGCGTGCCGTTTCAAATCCGGCGTCATGTCATGTGCTGGTTCGAACCGCGCGCAGAGCGGCAAGCGTTTCTACCGGACCGTTTTCCGATCTATATGTGGGACGTCAACGGGCGCGATTGCTTTTATGGGTTTCCGGTGACGGGTGAGGCGCGCGAAGGTGTGAAGATCGCCATGCACAGCGGCGGCGAAATCTGCACGGCAGATTCCGTCGATCGCACGGTCTACGAACGCGATGTAGAAGAACTGCGCAGCCATATGAAACAGTTTCTTCCGGCGCTCAACGGTCCGCTCGTGAGCGCGGCAGTTTGCATGTACACGTTGACGCCGGATGAGCATTTCACGCTATCGCTTCATCCCGGGCATCCCGAAGTGGCGATCGCCGCCGGCTTCTCCGGCCACGGTTTCAAGTTCACCAGCGTAGTGGGCGAAATTTTGGCTGACCTGATCACCAGCGGCGCCACGCGCCATCCCATTGCACTCTTCGCGCCGGATCGGTTCATTTGACGGGCATCGCTATATATCGAATCTTCGACTGCGGAATACTTTATGTCTATTGAGCACTTCATACGCGAGGCGATCGCGCCGATCTAGCGTGGCGCCGCTTCCGAGGCGTCCGCTAGCGCATATGCCACAACTGCCATGACCGCTGCATTTTCGTTCAGCTCGCGCGGATTCACTTTGTCGAAGGTATCGGCGGCCGTGTGGTGATAGTTGAAATAGAAACGGCTGTCCTGTGTCGGTGAAAAGCCGGGCACCCCGCGGTGGTTGAGAAAGCTGATGTCCTCCCCCACCTCGTCGCTGCGTTCGAGCGCGGCCGCGCCGATCGGTTCGAGCACATGCGCAACCGGCCGCAGCCACTGTTCCAGCTCCGAATTTCCCGTGTAGGTGATGCCGGCCGGATGGCCCGCGCCCAGATCGGACTCGAGCGCGCCGACATGATCGGTAAGCTCTGCCGAGTGATCCTGCACGTACGTCTGCGCGCCTTCCGAACCTTGCTCCTCATCCATCCATGCGACGAAACGCACGGTGCGCTTGGGATGAATGCCGAGCGTCTTCAGCAGGTGAATGGCCTGCATGGAAACGACAATTCCGGCCCCATCATCAATGGCGCCCGTTGCCAGATCCCACGAATCGAGATGCCCCGAGACAATCACGATCTGCTCGGGATGTTCGCTTCCCTTCCAATCGGCGATAACGTTATCGCTTTCCACTTTGGGCAGTGTCTGCGGCGTCAATACCAGATGCATCTCGACGGCGCCCTGTTTCGTAAGGTTCGCAATCAGATCGGCATCTTCGGCTGTAACGGCTGCCGCCGGAATCTGCGGCTGGCCTTCCGCGTAGAGAGTGCCGCCGGTGTGGGGCAAACGAAAATCCGCGCCGCCTACCGAGCGCACCAGGCAAGCAACAGCTCCGACCGAGGCCGCCACACTGGGCCCCGCCCCTCGGTACACAACTGCCTGCCCGTAGGCCGCGTCGCCTTCGCCCATGGCGGCGAGCTTTTTGTCGAAGCGCCCATTGAAGAGCAGAATTTTTCCTTTGACGCTGCCGGGCGCAAGGCGCTTGAGTTCATCGAAGGAATCGACCGAGACGACAGGCGCAGTCAAACCGGCCGCAGGCGTGGCGACGCTAGGCCCTAGCGCAGTGAGTACGATTTTTTGTGTTGTGCCGGAAGTTTGCCCGGGCCACTTCGTCAGCTCGCCGGTTTCTGCTCCACGCACCCAGTGGGGAACCATTGTTTTTTCGAGCTGCACTTCCGCACCGAGAGCGCGCATCTCCGCAGCAACATACTGAACGGCCGCAGCCGCCTGCGGCGATCCGCTCAGCCGCGGACCGATATTGTCGGTCAGATGCCGCAGTTCCGTGAGTGCGTACGAATCGGCGAGCGCGGCATCGCGCAGCCGCTCCATGTTTGCAATTTGCTGGGCATTCCAGGCGCCTGTGGAAGGATTCAGCAGCGCAGCCATGCGGTCTTTGAACGGCGTCTGAGCAAACGACAACGCACAGACCAGAAATAGTCCGAAGCGGCGGACCACAGCAGGCTGAAGCAACCCTAGAATGCTAACACGATGCGGCGGCTCTCCGCGGCGGTGCGCTCGATGCGAATAGTTGTCACGAGGGCGGGTAGAAGCTCGGGGAAACGGTCGCCCCACTCGATGAGCACGAGCGCAGGTTCTTCGAACAGATCTTCCAGGCCGAGCCCGGCTGCTTCGCGCGCGCTTTCGAGCCGGTAGAGATCGACATGATAAACGCGTACCGGGTCGCCGTATTCATGAATGAGCGTGAAGGTCGGGCTCGAAACATCCTCCGCCCGTGCCGCGCCGCGGCCTTCGACGATGCCTTTGGTGAGCATCGTTTTGCCCGCACCCAGATCGCCGATCAGTAGCACGACGCCGTGCTCGGGCAAGCACAGGGCAAGTTTGCGGCCGAGCGCCAGTGTCTCTTCGGCCGACTGAGTTTCAAAGGGCAGGACGGAGCTCATCCATCGCCTTGGGCAGCTCATCGAGCAGGTCGGTTGCGAGCATGGCCTGTTCGCCCCATCGCTCAGCGCCCAGTTCACCGCAGCGCCCGTGCAGCCAGACAGCGGCGATGAGTGCGCGCTGCCAGTCTTTGGGATGCTGCGCAATCGTTCCGGCAATCATACCTGTCAGGATGTCGCCCGTGCCGCCGGTGGCCATTGAAGGAGAGCCGGTCGGGTTAATCCAGATTTCCCCGTCGGCGAAAGCGATGACGGTGCGGTCGCCTTTTAGCACAATCGTCGCGCCGCTCGTTTGTGCCAGTTCTTCGGCAGCAGCGACCCGGTCGGTCTGGATCTCTTTGATGGATTTGCCGGTCAGACGAGACATTTCGCCGGGGTGGGGTGTGAGGATACGGATGCGATCAGTGTGGGCGAGGTCGCCTGCCAGCGCATTCAGGCCGTCGGCATCGAAGACGGCGGGAATCTCGCATTCGGCGTAGGCCGTTTTTGCCAAACGAACTGCTTCAGGCGCGGTTCCGAGGCCCGGACCAAGCGCGAGCACGGTCATTTTCTTCGCCAGTTCCAACAACTTAGCGCTATCGTGCAGCGGTTCGGTCATCAGCTCGGGGCGGACCGCTGCGACCGCCGTAAGCACGCTTTCCGGAACGGCGACAGTGACCAGGCCGGCACCGGCCCGATACGCCGCGAAGCCGGTCATGGCCGGAGCGCCGCTTTTGCCGAACGAACCTCCGGCGACCAGGACGTGTCCGTAAAGGCCCTTGTTGCTGTTGCCAGGCCGTGCGGCGAATAAATGGCGAATATCGGCCGGAGTGGTCAGGTTCAGCCGGCAAGTCGGGTTCGTTTGGTAAATTTCGGGCGGACTGCCGATCGGAACGACGGTCAGTTTTCCTACGTTCTCGTAGACCGGCGAGAGGCACTGAGCGGGCTTAAGCGCAGTAAAGGTAACGGTGTAATCGGCTCTTGCGAACTCGCCGGTGGGCTGGCTCGCATCGGACGCGAGACCGGAGGGAATATCGACGGCGAGTTTGCGCGCCTGCGGATAGTCGTTGTTGATGCGGCGAATGGCGTCGAGCGCCGGGCCGTCTTTCACTGGGCCGGAAAGGCCGGTGCCGAGAACGGCGTCGATTACAAGATCGCCGGCAAGCGGGCAGGCGGGAAAGCCGCGCCGTACCGGGCAGCCGCAAACGTCCAGCATGCGGCGATTCGCTGCGGCATCGTCCGAAAGCGTTGCCGGATCGAACAGTTCGACCACGGTCAGCTCGCGGCAGAGTTTGCGCGTGAAAAGCTGGCGCGCTATGACGAAGCCGTCGCCGCCGTTATTCCCCTTCCCGCAGACGACCAGCACGCGTTGTTCGCAGAGGGGGAATGTCCGGAGCAGGAAGTCGACCACGCGGCTGCCGGCGTTTTCCATCAGGATCAGGCCGGGAATGCCGCGCTCGATGGTGAGGCGATCGACCTCGCGCATTTGAGCGGCGGTGAGAATTTTCAATTCGCCTGGACCTCGCGGGCCAAGAGCAGGGTCATATCGTCGTGCAGCTCGGGGCTGCCGGTCCAGCTTCGCACAGCCTCAAGCACAATGCGAATAATCTCGCTGTCTTCGCGGTGTGAGTGCTTGCGCACCAGATCGATCAGGCGTTCTTCGCCGAACTCTTCGCCGTACGCGTTTTCGGGCTCGGTGATGCCGTCGGTATAGCAGACAAGCAGGTCGCCGGGATTCATGACGAGACAGCTTTCTTCGTATTTCGAGAACGGGAAAGCGCCAACGACGGTGCCGTTGGAATCGAGTGTCCGGATATCGCCGTTGCGAAAAAGAAGAGGCGAGAGGTGGCCGGCGTTGGTATAGGTCAGCGTGCGGCTCGACTCATCGAACAGCGCGAAGAAGAACGTTGCATATTTTTCGGGCGAGGTATGGGCGAAGAGCTGGCGATTGAGGGACCCGACGAGCTGCGCGACATCGATTTCGCGGACGTGATCGCAGCCGGTCTCGCGCAGCGGCTGGTATTGCGTCATCTGCGCGCGCAGCGCCGATTGCAGAGTCGCCATGAGCAGCGCGGCAGAAATGCCTTTGCCTGCGACATCGCCGATGGCAAAGGCGAGGCGTTTGCCTTCGAGCTCCTGGTAATCGTAGTAGTCGCCGGAGACCATGCGGGCGGGATCGCATTGCACGGTGAGTTTCAATCCGCAGCTCGGGGGCGCCTGTTTCGGATAGAGCTGGCCCTGTACTTCGCGCGCGATTTCCAGCTCGGTCTGCAGGCGCTCCTTTTCCTTTTCGACCGAAAGCAGGCGCTCGAGGTTGCCGGTCATCTGGTTGAATGAGCCGGCAAGCTCGCCGAGCTGATCGTCGCTGCGCACCGGGATGCGATGGCTGAAGTCACCGCTGATGACGCGGCGCGTTCCTTCGTACAGCGCTTTGATCGAGCCGGTAATACGGCGGGCGAGGCTGGCGCCGATAATGGTCGCGGCAAGTTCGACCAGCAAAAAGAGAACAGCTACGGCGATGAAAGCATCGAAGAGAACGCCGCGCAGCGCTTCCGTGCCGGAAAAGAAGGAGCCAAGCACGGCCGAAGGGCGCGAGTAAACCCAGATGACGCCGCCGAAAGTTTTGTTAGGCGCGTCGAGATGGTAATGCGAAGTGGTAGCGAGCCACCACACGGGAATGTCGAAGCGGAATGCAGGCGGAGGAAGATGGACGCCGCCTTGCGATCCGTCGGGCGCGTTGACGCTTAATTTGAAATCGGGATTTTTGTCGGTCCCGACATCGGTGGTGCGCAGAGAGCCGGCGCTGGCAGGCCGGCCCTGGGTATGCTTGTCTTTCGGATCCTCGAAGAGAGTGATGGCGCCGAGGTTCGGCACCAGATTGGCGATCGTTTCGTCAGATAACGGCGCCAGCGCGGCGATCTCCTCGCCATCACCCGAATAGTGCGCCCAGCCGTAGAAGTGGCCGCCGGAAACGAGTAGTCCGTGCACATTCTTCCAGCCGGGCGGGACCTTGAGATACGGAGCATCGGCAGGGAAGCGATGCTCGCCGGTATCGTCGCTGATGTAGACGCGCAGGCCGGGAAGATGAGCGAAATTTTTCAGCACGTCGGGAACATCGGCGAGTTGCTCGTTGTGCGGCAGGTTGCGTATGGCTTCGACGCAATACTGGATCGACAACAGACGCGTCTTGAGCGCTGAGTTCGCGAGATAAATGGCAAGTTCCGTGGTGAGCGCCCAAAAGCCGAGGCCGATCAGAACCAGGACAAGGAAGAGCGGCAGGACTCCGATTAATCCGTAGACAAACAGGAGCCGGTTGCGAACACTCCAGAGGCCGTGGCGCTGCAGAAAGCGAAATCCGCGGAAGAGCAGAATGCAGGCGAGAGGAAGGAGAATGAGCGCGCACAGAAACGCCAGGCCGCCCTTGCCGAGGAAATAAAAGAGAATGAAAAAAGCGAGCAAGACGAGGAATGCAATGCCGGAGATGCCGAGGCGTTTGACGGCTTGGCTAAGGTGCGAAGGCATTCGACGTTAGACCCCGTTTGCGGGGCTCAGCGAGCCAGCAAAGGGCGGAATCAGGCGGCTGGAGCTTTGGCGAGCGGCGCCTTTTGGATTTTGCCGTTGCGAATGCAGGAGGTACAGACGCGAACGCGCTTGCCCGCTCCGTTTACTAACGCGTGAACGGTTTGCAGGTTCAGATTCCAGCGACGTTTGGTTACGTTATGGGCGTGGCTGATGCGATGCCCGAATTGCGGCCCGCGGCCGCAGACTTCACAAACTTTTGCCATAGAACACACCTTGGCCCAGCCAGGCTGAGCGCGTAAGTAATTAGTTTAGCAGAGTTGCGCGGGCCGCCCGGGAAGCGGCGCTCAGCAGCAACGCTCTCAGCCTGAGCCGCCGTTCCTCAGGTCATGCTATATCGAGATTGTCGTGCGGCCGAACACCGGTGCGCTACGCGGCAGGCGGTCCGAACCAGGTTGTCAGCGCGTCAACAAGCCCCTGGCGGGCCCGGTCTCCCACCCAGGCCACATATCCGTCGGGCCGAATTAACACGGCGTCCGGAGCAGTGACCGCCCCCATTGCCGGAAGCTCCCAGGTACCGGCATATCCGGCGTCGACCAACTGAACGCGATCCGCCCATGGAGCGATATCGAAGCTGCCGGGCTCAGCGAGGTTGAGGAGCACCGGCCGGGCATTGTGCAGCAGGGTAAACACCCGCAGCGGACCATTGCCGGTGACCAGGTCGAGATCGGGCATGCGGCGACCGAGCAG
>DATBGM010000181.1:0-31874 GCA_036557945.1 Bryobacteraceae bacterium
CCGGCAACCATGGCAGCAGGAAGCGTCACCGGCGCCGAGGAAGTCCTGCGCCTGGCCGAAGAGCAAATCAACGTGGGCAAGCGCGTGGTGCGCGGAGGAACTACTCGCGTCCGCCGCTTTGTCACCGAGAAGCCCGTCGAAGCCAAAGTAACTTTGCATGAAGAGCATGCCGATGTGATAAGGCGTGCAGCTGCAAATCCTGCATCCCTCACGGATATCGACTGGTCCGACACCACCATTGAAGTCAGGGAGACAGCGGAGGAGGCGGTCGTGAGCAAATCCTCTCATATCGCCGAAGAAGTTGTGATTGGCAGAAAAGGAAGCGACCGCGAGGAGACGGTCAGAGACACGGTACGCCGTCAGCAAGTGGAAGTAGAGCGCACGCCTACCGGCGGCACTACCCCAAAAAAGGGATCCTGAAAGGTTTGATGGATCGTGTGGAGTAGGCGTTTTAGCCTGCATCGGGAGGCGTTGATACGCCTTTTTCAACAAGCTCCTCGATGCTTCGTGGCGAACCGGCGGAATCTTCTGATTCGGAGCCATGAGCTAGCGATTGCCGTACACGCAGTGGGCGGTAACAAAGTCGTTCCACAGACAGTAGCGCAACAGCGCGCCGCGGATAGCCAGCCCCTGAAGTCTGTTCAGGGGCGAGAAAGGAGGAGGAACCGTGGCAGCACCCGGCACAGCGGCGGGAGGTGAATTTGCGGAACCCTACCAAAAAGGACCTGACCGCCTTTGTGCCAGGCTTCGCGCTTCCTGGCTGATCCTTGCCGGAATTGATCAGCAACTGGCGGCCGCCTCGCCTTCGGTGCGCGTGGCTCTTGATTCGGAGTCGCTTTCGGCGGCGCACAAGCAATTCAACGAAAACACAGAGATACTGCTTAATCGACCGGTAAAGGAGTTCCTACGCCTCCAACCAATCCGCCAGACTCTGGAAGCACTGGAACAATGTGACCGGGAGATAACGCCTCGCGCCCTTCGTGTCCGGGCGATCGTTGATCGAAAACTCCAGAGCCTGCTGGCGCAAGTCGCTCTCGATTTGTGTGAACCATGGCGTATCTGGCGCGGCGGCAATCACGAGGACGAGTGGCGCGACTGGGAAAACCGGCGCGCCGCGCGCGAGAAAGATGTCGCCGCGTTGTTGGATCGATACGAGCGCTGGGCGGCGAAAACAGCATCAAACGAGAGTAGTCTCGAAAGGCCGCGGGAGCAGCGCCTCGAAACCTTCCGTCGCCAGAGCCAGGCCGTGGGATCGTTTCTAGAAACAGAGCTTGCCTTTCGGGATCTTGCCCGTACTTGGCTCGCCTCTACGGAAGAGCTCGCGAAAAGCGTCCGCGGCGAGCGCGCCGGCATCGTGCAAAGGGCTGAAGAGACGCTGCGCTGGATACAAGCGTGCCCGGAAGAGAGCTCGAAAGCGCCGGTGGAGGTGCTCGGACTTGTTTCACCCGATGAGCGCGTTCGAAACTGGGCGCACCGAACCGAAAAGGAATCAGCCGCGTCTCTTCCGGAACGTGCGGAGCTGGTAACTCCGGGTCTGTTTCCTCGCTGGCGAATGAGTAAGCCGCGCGCCACGTTTCGTAGCGCCTTCAACGGCTACGCCGTTGCCCCTATGCGCAAGGCTCTTGAGCAATATTGGAGCCGCAGCGCTGAGCTTGTGCGCGAGATCGGCCACGCCGTCGAAATTTTCGACTATTGGCGCGAGCAAGCTCCGGCAAATGCCGCCGAGGCCCAAGGGCTCTTCTCGGACGCGCGCCGGAATGCCGCCAATTTGCTCCGCGAACAGCTCAGCACCTTGCCGGCGCCCGAGGATCTCGACCACGAACTCGTCCATGCCTTCGAGGTTTGGTGTAAAGACGGCCTGACAGACCTGGAGGCCGATCAGTACGGATGGAGAACGCTGCTGCGCCGGCCGCGCGGGCGCAGATTGCTACTCGTCCGCCCGCGCTCCTGGCAAAGAAAAGCGCAGAAGCAGATCCAGCGCGCGGCAATCTGGATGTCGGCTCGCTGGGACCGCCTGCTCGAACAGCTCGGAGGGCGGATTCCCGCCCGGCCCACGCTACCTCCCGTAGTTCGCCGCACCACGTTGCGCGACACGCTCGCCCTGCCTGCATCCAAGAGCGATTTGCCGGGCGTTTATCACCTGTTGTTCCGAATCTCCCCGGTTGAGGACCGGCGTTTTCTAGTGGGCCGCGAGCAGGAGCTGGCCGGTCTCGATCAGGCGCTCAGAGACTGGCAGGAAAAACGCTTTGCTGCCTGCCTGGTGATCGGAGCCCGCGGCAGCGGCAAAACGAGTCTGCTGAATTGTGCAGCGCGGGACGTCTTTGCCGGGCATTCTCCGATTCGCACACAATTGCGAGAGCGTGCACTCTGCCGGGAAGCGATCGACTGCTTCTTGCGAACTTCCTTAAGCTTGGAAGGCGCCGTAGACCTGGAAGCAGCCCTGGCGGCCGAGCGCCGCATCCTGATCATCGAGGAATGCGAACGCATTTACCTGCGCAGGCCAGGCGGGTTCGAAGGCGCCCGGTATCTGATTCATCTGATCCAAAAAACTGCTCCCACAACGCTCTGGGTCATTGTGATGAACGACAGGGCAGCCCGCGTCCTCGATGCCGGAGTGCAGCTCCGCCGCGCGTTCTCGCACCGCATCAATGCAATGAGCGTTTCTCGCGAGGACCTCGAGACCGCCATTCTCGAGCGCCACCGGCTTTCAGGCTTACGCCTGCGATTCGCTCCTCCGCCGGCCGGCGACCCAAGGATCGGGCGTATCAGACGCTGGATCGGACTGCACGACTCCCCGCAAAGGCTTTTTTTCGATTCGCTCTTCCAGCAGTCGGAAGGCGTATTCCGCTCTGCATTTGAGCTCTGGCTCAGCTCGATCGAGCGCGTAGAAGGAGAAGACGTGAAAATTCGTCAGCCCCTGGATCCGGTGTTCAGCCGCTTCCGCAGCGAGCTGGCGCAGGAGGATCAATTCACTCTGCTTGTTATTCAGGAACACGGCTCTCTCACTCACGCCGAACTTGCGGAAGTACTTTGCGAGGAGCAGGAGGCCAGCCATACCCGGTTAGACCGTTTGTTCGCGCTGGGCCTCGTCGCGCCGGATCCGGAGCACCCCGGATTGCGAGTACGTCCTGAGGCGCAGCGATTTGTTAACGACATGCTGCGGCGGGCCAATCTCACCTGAAGGAGATGAGCCCGCGTTTTATCAGCGCGACGAAGATTTCATAGGAGAGCACAATGAACGACGAATCAAAGCTGCTGGCTCAACTCACACTGGGAAAGATTGTCTTCGCCTGTGTGCTGGTGATTGCCACCTGGATACTCCTCAAGTGGCTGCGCGGCTTTCTCACCCGGCTCGAGCACCACAACCCGCGGCTGCGCTTCCTGTTCCGGCAGGTGGAGCCGCCTTTGCGCATCATCATCTGGTTCGGCGCTTTATTTCTCGCGGCCGACATCATTGCGCCCTCAAAAGAAGCATTTCTCGCGGCGCTGGCCTCGGCTGCAGTAGCTATTGGACTGGGCTTGCAGGATTTGATCAAGAATCTCGTTGGAGGCCTGGTGATTGTCACCGATCGGCCCTATCAAACCGGCGATCGCATCAAGGTCGGCGATGCCACCGGCGAAGTCGTGCAGATCGGGCTGCGCAGCACTAAGTTGCTTAATTCCGATGGAGCGCTGCTAACCGTCCCCAATGCGGAAGTCCTGAACCGCGTCACTTTCAATTCGAACGCCGGGGTTGCGGAATCGATGGTCACGGCGGATCTGGCGCTCCCTCGCGCGATTGATCCCGACCAGGTCATTCGGCTCGGCCGCGAAGTTGCTGTGTGCTGCCCCTATACTCATCTCGGAAGAAGTATCGGTGTCGAGCTGGACGATAAAGGCCTGGGCCAGTATTTCATGAAACTGAGCATCAACGCTCATGTGTACGATCATCGCTACAGCTCGGCAATGCAGACCGACCTGCTGCGCCGTGCCAAGCGGCAATTGCTGCATCTGTCCCAGGCAGAATCGCACCCGCAGGCCACAAACTCCGCCGCCGCCGCCGAACCCGCAGCATCAAATCCGAAGATCTAATACTTCGGAACGCTCGGATCGACCTTGTCGCTCCAGGCAAGAATCCCGCCCGTCATGTTGCGTACGTGCTGAAAGCCGTTCGCCTTCAGCAGATCGACTGCCTTCTGGCTGCGCATGCCGCTTCTGCATTGCGCGACGATGTCGGCGTTCTTATCCAGCTCGTTCAATCGCTTCGGCAGCTCGCCGAGCGGAATCAGTTGCGCTCCCGGAATGCGCGCAATCTGGTATTCGTGCGGCTCGCGCACATCGAGCAGCACAAACTTATCGCCGCGATCGATTTTCTGCTTCAGCTCGATCGCATCAATCGCATCGCTCACGGGCGCCGGTTCGGAAGCCATAGGTTTTATTCCGCAAAACTCCTGGTAATCGATTAATTTTGTCACGGTGGGATGAAGGCCGCAAACCGGACACTCCGGATCGCGCCGTAGTCGCAGTTCCCGGAAACGCATCCCGAGTGCATCGTACAAAAGTAAACGGCTCTTGAGAGTTTCACCAACCCCGAGGATGATCTTCACCGCTTCGGTCGCCTGAATCAGCCCGATAATGCCAGGCAGGATTCCGAGTACTCCACCTTCTGCACAGCTCGGCACCAGGCCCGGAGGGGGCGGCTCAGGGTACAAGCACCGGTAACACGGGCCGTCCTCATACGCGAACACCGTTGCCTGCCCTTCAAAGCGGTAAATCGAGCCATATACGTTCGGCTTCTTCAGCAGGACGCACGCATCGTTTACCAGGTATCGAGTCGGAAAATTATCCGTCCCGTCGATCACCAGGTCGTAGTCCTTCAAAATCTCGAGTGCATTCTCGCTGCTCAAGCCGGTATCGAATTTGTCGATCTCGATATTCGGGTTGATGTCGCGCATGCTATCCGCGGCTGAATCCAGTTTTTTGCGCCCGATATCGCTCGTCCCGTGAATCACCTGCCGCTGCAGATTCGAGGCGTCCACGACATCGAAATCGACAATCCCGACTCGCCCCACACCCGCCGCCGCCAGATACAGCCCAAGCGGAGCGCCCAGGCCGCCGGCGCCGATCATGGCGATCTTCGCTCGCTTCAGTTTGAGCTGCCCTTCCATTCCGACTTCAGGCAGAATCAGATGCCGGCTGTAGCGAGCCACTTCCTCGTTCGTCAACGCCGCCGCCGCCGGTTCCGCAACGCTGGTTGCGCCGCCGGCAATACTGGGCACAATCGAAATCGTTTCGTTGCCCTCCAGCTCCGTTTCGTCCTTGTCCAGATAGCGGATATCCTCGTCGTTCACATAAACGTTTACGAAGCTGCGTAGTTTGCCTTCGTCGTTATACAGATTCTTCTTCAGATTCGGGTACTGCGTCGTCAACTGCTGCAATGCCTCCGCAACGGTCGCCCCCTTCACCTCTACTGCATCCTGCTGCGCGGTAAATTGCCGCAACGCCGTCGGGATCAAAACTTTGGCCATACAAGTTCCTCTTTCTCTGCTTTGGTCTGGTCTGCATCCGGCAGAAAACTGTTTGCATGATCGAATTTGCCGCGCGCTACCGAGAGCACGACAAACGAGTACCAGGGACACGAATTCTTCAAGTCGGTCGCTGAAAAATAGGCGGCGGCATCCGGATGCGAATGAAAAATTCCGATCAGGTCGAGTCCGCGTTCGCGTGCCGCTTTATCCGCTTGCAATAAATCCTCCGGCCGCAGTTCGTACCGCGCCCCCTGCTCGCCCTCGTAGGCGTTCTCGAGGGCCACCGCTTCGATCACAATTTTCTTGCCGTCCTGAATGCGGCCCAGCATTGCGCCGCAGCACTCACTGGGATATGTTCGTTCGGCGTGCGCCACCATCATCTGCCAGGGCTGCGCTTCGATCTCGATCACTCGGTCCAGAACCTCTCACTCAAATATTTCTGCCCGCCATCACAGAGTACGGTTACAATTTGCCCGTCCCGGCCCTCGCGATCGAGCCGTTCGGCGACGCGCGCTGCAGCCACCACATTCGCCGCCGCGGAAACTCCCACCAGCAAGCCTTCTTCGCGGGCAAGTCTCCTGGCCATGCCGTAAGCTTCCTCGGTCTCCACCCAAAGGTTTTCATCAGCCAGCTCAGGGTCATAGATGCCCGGCAGAATCGAGCTCGGCATGTGCTTCGTTCCTTCGATGCCGTGCAAGGGAGAAGCCGGCTGCACCGAAATGCATTGCACCGCGGGCAGTTCTTTTTTCAGCCGGCGTGTAACTCCCGTAAATGTGCCCGTCGTTCCGAGCGCCGCCAAAAAGTGCGTCACGCGCCGCTGGGTTTGTTCCAGTATTTCGGGCGCCGTCGTTTCGTAATGCGCCTGCCAGTTCGCCGGGTTGCCGTATTGGTTGGGATAAAAATACTCGTCTGGGTTCGTTTGGTAAATTTGCTGGCAAACGCGGAATGCTCCGTCCGAGCCCTCCGCTGCATTCGTCAGCACGAGTTCCGCCCCATATGCTTTTAGAATCTGTTTTCGCTCCGGGGATGCGTTCTCCGGCAAACAAAGCTTCACTTTGTACCCTTTTGCCGCGCAGATCATGGCGTAAGCGATTCCTGTATTTCCACTAGTCGAATCCAGCAGCGTCTTTCCCGGCACCAGCAAGCCGCGTATTTCACCGTCCCGGATCATGCTCAATGCCGGCCGGTCCTTCACCGAGCCGCCCGGGTTGAAAAACTCGGCCTTGCCCCATACCGTCGCGCTCGCCCGCGAGGCAAGCGCGATGCGCAACAACGGAGTGTTGCCGATTTTTTGAATCAACTCGGACTCGGCGATGCCGTCGGCAGTAGCAATCATCTCTTTCCAGTGTAATTTGATAGGGTTTATGGAATGAAAGCCGACCGAGTGGAAGTTTCCTGGGACAACCAGAAAAACAAGTGGCTGGCCCGAATCATCGTGGGCGAAGAAGTGATTCGCCGCTACTGCAACGATGCTAAGAACGTGGACCCGGAAAACCTGCGCGCAGCCGCCTTGAAAACCGCCACAGAAGAGGGCTACCAGGTGGATTTGGCCGACGTTTCCATCAAACCGGCCGGTTGATCAGGAACGTGGCCGTGTCGCGAAAGAAATTTTCCAGCACGGATTTCGCGTCCGCCGGCATTTCAGTCTCATGGAGCGCTGCCGTCATGAGCTGCAGCCAGTGATCTCGCGCCATTTCGTTTACGGCGAACGGCGCGTGGCGCATGCGTAAGCGCGGATGCCCGCGCTGTTCGATGTAGGTGGGCGGACCGCCGAAACGGTAAATCAAAAAGCCGCGCAGCCGGTCCTCTGCGCCGGTAAGATCGCGGCCTTGATACATCGGCCCGAGTACCGGATCCTGCGGAATGCGCCGGTAGAAAGCGGCCACCAGGTCGCGAAATCCGCGTTCGCCTATCGCCGCATAAACTTCGTTTTCTTCCACCAATCGCGATGCTAGCATCGCCCGGGAAATTACCGTTGCGGATCGGCGTTTGTCGGAACTTCGGAGATGGGCGGCGGCTCCGCGGCATTGGAAGCGCCGGAATTCGCGGCCGAAAGCGGCACCGTGTTCGCAGAACTGCCGTCATGCCTTGGGCCAAGCCCAAGTCCAGTCAGCGTGAGCGCACTGATCTTTCCGTCGGGCTCGAGCTTCTGGTCCGTTTGAAATCGCTTAAGGGCATCGGTGGAATCGTCGGTCCAGTTTCCATCCGGTTGCCCCTTAAAGTAGCCGCGATCGGCTAAGGCCTGCTGGATCTGGCGGTAACGGTCCGGATCAGGATGAAGCTGGTAGCTCGGCGCGGGCGGCTTACGCCGGCGCGCGCTCTTGCTTCGTTTCGTCGTCTTCTGCGAGGCAGTATGTGCGCTGGTCTTTTTCGCTTTCGGCGGCTTGTCAGGACTAGCCGATGTAAGCAGCGTGCCTACCCAAAGCGTTAGTACAATTGCGCGTATCATGCGGAGCAGGGCCAACACTTCCGATTATGCCCGCAGACGGCAACCTGGGCAAGTTCCGTCGCGGGGCTTATGTCATACTCTAAATTCATGATTTACGCGGCCAGCTTTCGCGCGTTTCGATTTTGGTACCGGCCAAATTCGCACCGGGAGGCATCCGCCTAAGGCAAAACGCAGCAAGCGGAATTCAGTAGAACAAAGCCTACTCGGAAGCGAGTGGGCTTTTTCAATTTATAGCGAGGGACTCGAGGGAACAAATGATCATTTCGATGAAGCTCCATGCAACCAGGGACGAGGTACAGGCTGTCTGCGATCGCATTCGCGAATTCGGCTACAAAGTTCATTCAATCGAAGGGGAAGAGCGCGTTGTCATCGGCGTAGTCGGTGTAGGCGATGTCACGGCCTGCCTGGAATCGCTCGAAGCGATGCCGCAGGTTGAGAAAGCAGTGCGCATTTCAGCGCCCTACAAATTTGTGAGCAAAGAGTTCCGCTCCACACGCTCGACTATCGAAGCCAACAAGACCGGCATCGGCGGCGACGATTTCATCGTGATGGCCGGCCCCTGCTCGGTCGAAAGTGAAAAGCAGATTCTTACGACCGCACACTTCGTCGCACGCCACGGAGCGACCTTTTTACGTGGCGGGGCCTTCAAGCCGCGCACCTCGCCCTACGACTTCCAGGGCATGGAGCTTGAGGGTCTCAAGCTCTTGCGCAAAGCCAAGCAGGAGACCGGCCTCGGCATTATCACCGAAGTGATGAGCGATCGCGACGTCGAAATGGTGGCCGAATATGCCGATATCCTGCAGATCGGCGCCCGCAACATGCAGAATTTCGCACTGCTCAAAGAACTCGGCAAAGCCCAGCGCCCGGTGCTGCTCAAGCGCGGATTAAGCTCTACCATCAGAGAACTGCTGATGTCCGCCGAGTACATCGTCGCCCACGGCAATCCGAACGTGATCCTCTGCGAGCGCGGCATTCGCACCTTCGAAACAGCCACCCGCAACACCTGCGATATCACGGCTGTGCCCGTGCTCAACGAGCTTTCGCATCTGCCGGTCATTCTCGACCCGAGCCACGCCACCGGAAAACGCAGCCTGGTACCAGCCCTCGCGCGGGCAGCGGTCGCCATCGGAGCAGACGGCATGATCGTTGAAGTCCACCCGCAGCCTGAAAAGGCGATCAGCGATGGTGCGCAGTCTCTCACGCTCGATCAGTTCGCCGCAACCATGGCTGAACTCAAGCCCTATATCGCCCTTTGGAAACAATCCCGCGTCGCCGAACTGGCCACCGCATGAAGATGTGGGGCAGGCGTTTTCGCCTGCTTTGGCTTTTCGTTCTGATCGCGCTCGCGGCGGGCGCGTACTGGGGCGTACAACGCTATCGATATCGCTTTGTACGCTCCGACCTCGATCTCCTCCATCTGCTGCCGGCCCGCGACACAACGTTTATCTACGCCAATATCGCTAGGCTCCGGCACGCTGGTTACCTGGCCGTCCTGGCCGGATCCAGACATATTCAGGAAGCAGACTACAGGCGATTCGTCCAGGAAACCGGCTTCGACTATGCGCGCGATCTCGACAGTCTTGCCGCCAGCCTCGAGGGCGACCAGATCTGGTTCGTCATGCGCGGGCATTTCGATTGGCAGAGGCTCCGCAGCTACGCCGAAAATCACCACGCTGCGCGTCCCATCCGCATCCGCGAAATCCAACCCGATGTCTTGGCCCTGGCTATCAGCGCGAACACCAACGCCATCGACCAAATCCGTCCCGCCGCTAACAGCGAACTGTTCGCCTCCAATGCTCCCGTCTGGGCTGAGCCGTCGAAGGCCGCGCTGCTCAACCCATCGAACCTTCCCTTGCCGGTGCGCATCTTCGCGATCTCGCTGCAATCGGCCCAGTCCGTCGTGCTCGCGCTCGAGCCATCTGCGGAACCCAGCGTCGCATTCAGCCTCTCGCTCAATGCCGCTTTCCGTAACGCCTCCGAAGCCGACACAGCGCGCGACCAGCTTGTGCATAACACTGCTCTCCTGAAAGCCGAACTCGCGCGCGAACACCGGGAACCAACCCCGAGCGACCTCGAATGGCTCCTCATCTCCGGTTCCTTCGCGCTTTCCAACAATCACCTGCTCGCGAACTGGCCTGTTCGCCGCGAATTGATGAAGGCTCTTCAATAAATCACGCTCACCGCTGGTTGAAATCCACCGGCGCGGTCGAGCTAAACCACGCAAGCATCGCCTTGAACCCATGATTTCAATACTTTGCGCGTGGCATGTGATTTGCACATCTCTAGAGCGCAATCAATCAGAGCCGGCAAGCCCGGCGGAGTTGGAGGAGAAAACATTATGAGGACCAAGCTTCTTGCACTTTTCTTACTGGCTGGCAGCAGCCTGTTTGCCGGAACTCATTTTTCGTTCGGCATCGGTTTTGGCGGCGGCTATTACCCGCCCGCGCCCGTCGCCCGCTATTACGCGCCGCCTGCGCCGGTGGCAGTCTATGCCCGTCCGTATTGCCCGGGTCCTGGTTACACCTGGATCGGCGGCTACTGGTATCCAAGCGGCCCGCGCTATGCCTGGCGGCCCGGCTACTGGGCCCGTCCGCCGTATGTAGGCGCCTATTGGGTTGCGCCTCGTTACCACGGCCATCGCTACTATCCCGGCTACTGGCATCGCCACTAAATAGTCGTCACTCTTCTAAGCTTCCCTATCGACGCGGCGGACCCGGTTCCGCCGCGTCGCTTTATATACTGAACTTTCCTGAATGACCTTTCTCCGGCTCCTGCCCTTCGTGTGCGCCGCTGCCTGCGCTCTCGCGCAAAACGAATATCGACAATGGGAAATCACGGGCGGAGCTAATAACCTCCACTACTCCGCTCTCACCCAGATCAATCGCGAGAATGTCGGCAATCTTCGCATCGCCTGGAAGTACGAAAGCGGCGACGCCTATCCCGGCTCCGACATGCAATGCAATCCGATCATGGTCGCTGGCGTCCTCTACGTTACGACACCCAAGCTGCGCACCGTCGCCCTCGATGCCGCAACCGGCCGCGAAATCTGGAGCTTCAATAACGAAAACGGAGTGCGCGCTCCGCATCCCGGCCGTGGCGTTACGTATTGGACTGACGGGCACGCCTCGCGCATCTTTCTCACACTCGGCTCCGACCTCATCTCTCTCGACGCGCGAACCGGCAGACCCGACCCGCAGTTCGGCTCGAATGGCAAAGTCGATCTGCTCGATGCGTTCGACAAGCCCTTGCGCGATCGCACGGTCACTGTAACCAGCCCGGGCGTGATTTATCGGGACCTGATCATCCTCGGCAGCTCACTTCCGGAAACGCTTCCCGCTTTGCCCGGCGACATTCGCGCTTATGACGTTCGCACCGGCAAACTGCGCTGGACGTTTCACACGATTCCGCATCCCGGAGAAACTGGTTACGACACCTGGCCTCCCGACGCCTGGAAGACCTCTGGCTCTGCCAACAACTGGGCCGGTATGACCGTCGATGCGAAACGCGGCGCTGTCTTCGTACCGACCGGCTCCACCGCTTTCGACTTCTACGGCCCCGATCGCCATGGCGACGATCTCTTCTCCGATTCGCTCCTCTGCCTCGACGCGGCCACCGGCAAACTGCGCTGGCATTTTCAAACGGTGCGTCACGATGTCTGGGACCTCGATCTTCCGTCCCCGCCCGTACTGGTCCAGGTGCGCCACGAGGGCAAGCTCGTCGATGCCGTCGCGCAGGCAAGCAAGTCCGGCTATCTCTTCGTGCTCGATCGCGACACCGGCAAGAGTCTCTTTCCGCTCGAAGAGCGCGCTACGCCCCCCTCGCCGCTTGACGGCGAATTGCTTCCTAAAACACAGCGCGTACCGCTTAAACCCGCGCCTTTCGTGCGCCAGCGCTTCGATGAAAGCGCCGTGACAACTCGCACGCCTGCCGCACACGATGCCGTTCTCGCTCAATTACGCAAGCTGCACCACGGCTCGATCTTCGAGCCGCCGAGTCTCCAGGGCACCGTCAATTTTCCGGGTCTCGCAGGCGGCGCCGAATGGGGCGGGAGTGCTTTCGATCCCGAAACGCATTTGTACTACATCAATGCCAACGAGCTCGGCTGGATCGTACGCCTCGTTCCGAGTCAAAGCATTTCGAATAACGCGCGGGCGAGCGAAATCTATCGCGCGCGCTGCGCAGCCTGTCACGGCCCCGATCGCAAGGGCGCGCCGCCCGAGTACCCCGCGCTCGATCATCTCGAAGGAAAGCTTACGCCCGATCAGATCGCGCGTATTCTGCGTCAGGGCAGCGGCCGCATGCCCTCGTTTGCGCGTTTAGGTGAACCGGCCATCGCCGCGCTCCAGGATTTTCTCTTGCACAACACCGATCGTGAAGTGCGCATCAATTCGCGACGCCGTACTTCCGGTCTGAAATACACGATGGAAGGCTACAAGAAGTTTCTCGATCCGGAAGGCTATCCAGCCAGCACACCACCCTGGGGCACCCTCTCAGCGATCAATCTCGATACCGGCGAGTACGCCTGGCAAATTCCGCTCGGCGAGTATCCCGAACTCGTGGCGAAAGGCATACCGAACACCGGCAGCGAAAACCACGGTGGGGGAATCGTGACCGCCGGCGGCCTTTTCTTCATTGGCGCGACACATTATGACAACAAATTCCGCGCCTTCGATAAAGCGACCGGCAAGCTGCTCTGGGAAATCGTGCTGCCGAACGCAGCGAATGCCACGCCGGCCATCTACGAACTCAACGGCAAAGAATACATCGTCGTCGCCGCGGGTGGCGGACGCGAACGTCCTTCCGGCGGTTCCTTTATCGCTCTCGCTCTACCTTAAATATCGATTCAGTAGCATATATTCTTCACGATGCGTCACATTCTTCTCGCGCTGATTTCTACCACCGTTCTTTTTGCACAGACAACCGTTCAATCGCCCGACAAGCGTCTCGCGATTACGTTCGAGACGATTGCCGATAAGCAACCCGCCGCAACCGGGCAGCTCGTCTACTCAGTCACGTTCGCAGGCAAGCCGCTTATCGACCGCTCGGGCCTCGCGCTCGAACTGCAAGGCCAACGCCCGCTCGGCAGCGAGGTGCGCATTGCCAAGGCAACGCCCTCTGCCGTTGATGAAAATTACGAACTCGTCACCGGCAAAGCAAGTAAAGTTCGCGATCACTATAATGCTCTGAGCGTCGATCTGGTCGATGCGCGCCAGTCGCTGCGCCATCTCACGATAGAGGCGCGCGCCTACGACGATGCCATCGCCTTCCGCTATGTCGTCCCCGATCAGACTGCCTTCCGCGAATTGCGTCTTACGAACGAAGACACCGAATTCCGCATCAGCAAGGACGCCGAGAGTTACGCCCTCATCCTCCCGCACTTCCGCACGATGTACGAAGGCGAGTTCGTCAAGCTGCCGGCTTCCGCCTTCGCCGGCTCGAATGGCCTCAGCATGAGCAAAGCCCTTATCGGCCTTCCCTACCTGATGCACGTTCCCGGCGTCGCCTGGCTGGCGATCACCGAAGCCAACTTGCGCGGCTACAGTTCGATGTATCTCGTCAACAGCTCGAAAGGCTGGGGCGGCGCGGATTTTCTGTCACGGCTTGCACCCGGCGATGATCCGGAAGTTCTCGTACAGGGCACGCTTCCGCATCACTCCGGCTGGCGTGTTCTGCTCGTCGGCGACGAACCCGGCCGCCTCGTTGAATCGAACGTGATCACCAGCCTCAATCCGCCGAGCGAGATTCAGGACACATCCTGGATTCATCCCGGCCTTACCGCTTGGGACTGGTGGAGCGGCAGCGTGAATGCCGATAACAAGCCTGCCTTCACTACTGAAACCATGAAATACTACGTCGATTTCGCCGCCAGATCACATTTCCCCTACATGCTCATCGACGCCGGCTGGTCGGTGCCGGGCGACATAACGAAAATGAACGGCAAAGTCGATGTGCCCGAAGTTGTGAAGTACGCCGCCGCGAAAAATGTGAAGGTCTGGATCTGGCTGCATTACCGCGAAGTCGATGTGCAGATGGAGCAGGCATTTCCGCTCTACGAAAAGTGGGGCGTCGCAGGCCTCAAGATCGACTTCGTCGAGCGCGATGATCAGCGCGGCATGGATTTTTATTACCGCGCCGCCAAGGCCGCCGCCGATCACCACATGATGGTCGATTTTCACGGCGCGACCAAGCCCAGCGGCATCGATCGCACCTTCCCGAACATACTGGGCTACGAAGCCGTGCTCGGCATGGAACAGAACAAGGCCAACGCCCGCGATACGCCCATGCATCGCGTAACGCTTCCTTTCACGCGCATGCTCGCCGGCCGCATGGATTACACGCCCGGCGGTTTCGAAAACGTAACGGAGGCGAATTTTACTTCGCGCAGCTTACGTCCGATGGTGATGGGAACGCGCGCCGCTCAGCTAGCCACGTATGTAATCTACGAGGCGCCGTTCCAGATGGTCTCCGACACTCCGAGAGCATACGAAGATCAGCCCGCCTTTACATTCATCGAGCATGCGCCCGCCAGTTGGGATGAAACAAAGGTGCTCAATGGTTACCCAGGCGAATACATCACGATGGCGCGCCGCAAAGGCGACGAATGGTTCCTCGGCAGCATGACCGATTGGACTCCCCGTCAATTCGACTTGACGCTGTCGTTCCTCAGCGACGGAAAATACACGGCTGAAATCTACGCCGACGCGCCCGACGCCGACAAGTATCCGAAAAGCGTCAGCATTCAGAAAAAAACGGTTGATCGCAATAGCGCTTTGGACATAAGGCTTTCACCCGGGGGCGGTTACGCCGTACGCTTCGTGCCGGTTCGTTAGTGCGCTACTTCGCAGAAGCGGCCAGCGTGGCTGGCTGCGCAATGCCCAGCGCACGGCAGTCGGCATCCACCATCTCATGAACCAGATCTCGGAAGGTAGTCGTGACCCGCCAACCCAGTTTGTTGACGGCCTTCTTTGCGTCGCCCAGTAAAATATTCACTTCCGCGGGCCGGAAAAGATCGGGATCCGTCGTGACGTATTTCCGCCAGTCCAGGCCGGCGTAGGAAAACGCGGTCTCGACGAATTCCTCAACCGAATGCGTTTCGCCGGTTGCAACGACGTAATCGTCCGGCTCGTGCTGCTGCAGCATCAGCCACATCGCTTCCACGTATTCGCGGGCATGCCCCCAGTCGCGTTTGGCGTCAAGATTGCCAAGCCGGAGCTGATCCTGCTTGCCCGCCAGAATACGGGCCAGTCCCGAAGTAATCTTTCGGGTGACGAATTCGTATCCGCGGCGCGGCGATTCGTGGTTGAACAGAATACCGTTACTCGCATGCATGCCGTACGCCTCGCGGTAATTGCGCGTAAGCTCGAATCCGCAGACTTTGCTGATGCCGTAGCTCGAGCGGGGATGAAACGGTGTGCGCTCGGTCTGCGGCACTTCTTCCGCTTTGCCGAACATTTCGCTCGATCCGGCAAAGTAAAACCGGCAATGCGGCGTAACGCTCTTCACCGAGGCGAGCAGAAAATGCGTGCCGTTGATATTGGCGTTGAGCGTCGAGAACTCGTCATCGAATGAATAGCTGACAAAGCTCTGCGCCGCTAAGTGATAGCATTCATGCGGCGCAGTCTCTGCGACTACCTGGTAAATGCTGGCATAGCTCTCGAGCGACGCCGCGTGCAGCTTGATACGATCACGCACCGCAGCCAGCCGCGCCAGCCGGTGCTCGGGATCCTCCAGCGCCACCCGCCGCACGATACCGTGCACCTCGTAGCCCTTCGAAACCAGTAATTCAGCGAGGTAGGAACCGTCCTGACCGGTGATGCCTGTGATGAGTGCTCTGCGGGGCATAAAACTTACAGTCTAGCAAGGGTGCTGCGGATACCGGGAGCCTCGAAATTGACGGGATAATCTGTAAGGACTGCAATAAACAACGGCCTTTTCTTGAAAGTGGTTCGCTCGCCTATGAATATCCTTATTTGTCACGAACGTTTTCTGTTTCGTTTCGGTGCAGACCGCGTGCTTATCCTGCTCGGCAAAGGCCTGAAAGAACGGGGCCACACCGTCACCGCTATGGGTAATCGCTGTGATCCGGAGGTGGTTGCCTCGTTTGCCGAGCGCTGGATTGAAACACCGGTCGAGGGCGTTCATCTGGAATTGAACGAGTTCACACGCGACTGGCTGAGCCGCAATTGGCGCAGCCTCTTCCCGGCTGGCGGAGAGCCCGAAGTCGTTATCGTTGGCGGCTGGCCTTTCTTCGCCGCCATACCGTTTTTCCGGGAAATTTCCGCGCAGGTCATATTCATTGACTGCGGTGTGGTCCCCAACCATGGCTATTCAGAAGAAATGGTCACCGTGCTCGAAAAGCTGCACGGTTTGCGGCGTCAATATTTGCCGTCGGCCAGTGCCAGCGTAGCCATTAGCCGGTTCATCGCTGATTCTCAGACCCGGGCCGATGCTGGCGATGCGGTGCCCATCCGGCCGATTCTGCTCGGAGCCGATCACATGGAACTCTCCATGTGGCAGTCCGACCAGTTACCGATTGGCGATCGTCATAGCTCAGGCACGGTGTTGCTTCAGAATCTAAAGGCGCAAGGAAAGAAAGTCCTGCTGAACCTCGGCCGGTGGGAACCCGCATGTTATAAAAATTCGGAAGCTGCCTTCGATATCATCTCGCAAATTTGTGCTACAAGGCCCGACTGTGCCTTGCTTGTGCTAGAACAGCCCGGCAATCTCGAGGTTCCCGATTATCTGCGCGACTTCGTCTATCCGATCGGTTTTCCGGATGATCGGGAACTTCTGGAAATGATGAAAAGCGCGGATCTGGGCATCTCTGTCTCCCGCTGGGAAGGCTTTAATCTGCCCCTGGCCGAAATGCAATGGTACGGCCGGCCCGTCCTCGCCTTCGATCTCGCCGCACATCCGGAAGTGATCTTGCATCCGTGGTATCTGTGCCGGGACGCGAGTGACATGTCAAGGAAAGCACTGGAAATTCTCAATGGCGGCGGACCGCCTTCTGCCGAGCTCGCTTCCTCTCTGAAATGGTTCCGAACCTATTTTCGATGGCAGAGATTTACGGACGAATGTGCCGGCTTGCTGGCTGAAACAGAATCGCAGCAAGGAAAAGCAGCGGCCGCGGCTTCTGCTTTGTCGGTGGACGTCAGCTATTCGGTTCGCGACTCAGCCAACTCTGGTGTTGTTCGCGTAGCTCGTCGCCTGGGACGCAAACTCCAGGAATCCGGATTCGATCCGGTGTTTGTTGTCTGGGACGAACCTTCCGGCCACTATGTTTTTCCCACAGAAGCGGAATATGAAATGTTAGGGCGCTTCAACGGTCCCGTCTTTAAGCGAGGCATGCGCGTTTCAAAGAGCGCTGAGGAACGAACATATCTCGCCCACGTTCTGACCGGGCTTGCCCCTTCCGAGCACTGGCTTCTGCTTCCTGAAACGATCTTTGAGGGTTCGTTTCGACGACGTCGGCAGTATGCGAGGGAACGGAAATTCAGAACCGCCGTTATTTTCTTTGACGCGATTCCGGTGTTGCGCCCCGAACTCTGCAACGAAGTGATACGCAACAATCACCGGGCGTACATGCTGGGAATCGCAGAATGCGATTTGGCGGTGCCCATTTCTCGTTTTTCGGCGGATTGCCTTCGGAACTTCTGGCGAGACTCCGGAGCTCCGGACACCTGTCGCATTGTTACCGACGTTCTTCCCGGGGAATTCGGCGGCGCTCGCAGAATCGAAGCACCGCTGCAGCGGAATATTTCAACTGTCCGGATTCTCTGTGTTTCTACTTTAGAGCCTCGCAAAAACCACCGGAACCTGGTTCATGCCTGTTTGCGCATGGCCGAAAACCATCCGGAGCTCGATTGGTCGCTGACTCTTGTTGGCAATAAGTATCAGGGCTCATTTGAAATTGCGGAGTGGATTCAGGAGGTCAGCACACGTGAGCCGCGCATCCAATGGCTTGGCATTGTCGATGACCCCACTCTCGATCGCTTGTACGAAAGCGCGGCTTTTACGGTCTATCCTTCTCTCATCGAGGGCTTCGGCCTTCCCATTCTGGAAAGTATCTGGCATGGGCGTCCCTGTATTTGCTACAACCAGGGAGTCATGTCCGAATTAGCGCAGGCGGGCGGCTGCCTGACAACTGACGTGACCGACCCGGTGCGCCTGAGTGAGGCCATTTACTCGCTTGCGGCCAATGAAGATCTGCGGTTGCGATTATCGCGCGAGGCGGCCGCTCGCACTCTAAAAACATGGAACGATTACGTATCGGAGTTGATGGAATCACTCCGATCGTTTGAATGCCTGCAAAATCAGAAGCTGCTGGAAAGCGCGCTTTACCCGCATTGCCTTTGCGACAACTGGCAGATGCACGACTCCGAGCGGATGGGACTGATGGCGCTGCTGGCCCGCCACAAGCCCGTTTGCAGTATAGAAATCGGCACTTACGGCGGCGGCAGTCTTTCGTTGATTGCTCAGTATTCCAACTTTGTTTTCTCCATTGACATCGACGAAAGTATCCCCGGTCGATTTCAGTTTCCTAACGTGTCGTTCTTAACCGGACCTTCCACGCTGGTGCTACCGCAGTTATTTGCTGAGTTGGACCGCGCAGGCATCGCTGTTGATTTCGTTCTGATCGACGGCGATCACTCCGCCGAAGGTGTTAAGGGCGACATCGCCTGCCTGCTTCAATACGTGCCCAAAAGACCCCTTTTTGTGGTCCTGCATGATAGCTTCAATCCGGGCTGCCGCAGCGGCATGCTTGAGTCGCCCTGGGCAAAATCTCCCTACTGCCATGCGGTCGATCTCGATTTCATTCCGGGCCGCGTGAGCGAATACGAAGGGCCATTTCAGGGTCAACTATGGGGCGGTCTCGCACTCGCTTACTTCCTTCCTGAAAGGCGAGCCGGCGGCTTACAAATCAGAACGTCCGCCAACCAGATGTTACAACGTTTGTCTGTAACAGGGCCTAACGAAGCAGAGATGTGCCTGACGAGTGCAGTTTGAAAAAAGTTCTTATCTGTTCTAACGTTTATCCTCCCCACTTTACCGGCGGCGCGGAGCTGATCGCTCACTATCAATCGAAAGCGCTGCAGGCGAGGGGATACCATATCGCCATTTTTGCTGGAGATGATTCAGAAATCACCCCGAGATACGCAATGGCGGAAGATGAGTATGAAGGTCTGCCGGTTTTTCGCATCGGCTTGAATCGGGAGGATTTTTCATGGGAGTATGTCAATTTCTTTCGTCCCCAGGTGGAGCAACACTTCCGCCGCGTACTCCATGCGTTCTCGCCAGATGTGGTTCACGTGCACAATCCGATAGGCCTCTCTGCCGGAATCATCCGCGCCGCAAAGGCTTACGGCGCAAAGGTGGTGGTCACGCTGCATGATCACTGGGGTTTCTGCTTCAAAAATACCCTTTTGAAGAGCGGCGCTGAAATCTGTCAGGACTACTCACGCTGTGCGCAATGCATGGCCTTTGTCGACGACGGAGCCCAAAGGCGGATTCCAATCCGCATGAGACGCGACTTCCTCAGCCTGCAGCTTGATGCGGTCGATGCCTTTATTTCCCCAAGCCTCTATCTCGCCGAGACCTACGTCAGAGCGGGCCTTCCTGTTTCGAAAATAAACCGCATTTGGTACGGGATTGATGTTGAACGGTTCTCAAAGGTTGTGAAGACGCCTCGGCCTGGGAAGGTGCGATTTACATATATTGGATATTTTGGTCTACATAAGGGCATTCATGTGTTAATCGAGGCCCTCCGCCTTATCCGTTTGCGCGAGGCACTTGTCTTGAACCTTGTTGGTTCGGTTGAATTTCAGCCCGAGATTCGCGAGCGAGTGGAGTCGTTGGGCCTAAGCGCAAACGTAAAATTCTGGGGCAAAGTTGATCATACGCATATCGAATCCGTGCTGCGCGAAACCGATGTGCTGATTCTGCCCTCCATCTGGCCGGAAAATCAGCCGGTCACCATAACAGAGGCGATGGCCAGCAAAACGGCGGTTATCGCATCGGACACCGGTGGTATCCCGGAACTCGTTATTAATGAAGAAACCGGTTACCTGTTCCGGCCCGGCTCGGCGGTTGATCTCGCGGAAAGGATGCTTCAATTCGTTGCCCATCCAGAGCTGATACAAACGTTAGGTGCAAATGGTTTTGAGCGAATTAAAAACGTAACTTATGATCGCCAGGTTGAGAGAATCGCCCGTATCTATAACTGAAACCCATACGCCTCTGATCGTTTGCGCTGGCCGTTGCGTAGATACGGTCTGTTCTCAAGTCCTTGAACGCTATGCGCGAGATTGCCTCCAAACCAGGTTCCGGTGTGTGATGTGCGAATGGATTCAGGACGAGGATTTTCGTTCTGCCCTCCTCCTTTGGATTGTGGACGACACAACGCCATGGAGGACGATCGCGTTCGCAATTCACAACAAAATTCCTTTCCTCGCACCGGAAAGCAACCTCCAAATGAAACAACTCTGTATCGAAGGACAATGCGGGTTGTATTACGCGGACGCTGCCGAGGCGTACATTTGCTTGGAACTGATGCTTACCGACGGCATGTTGCGCGCGCGCCTGGGCGAAAACGGCCAGGCTTATGCTTTGGCTCACCCGCGCGCTTTACGGCCGATTACCGCGTAATCCCGTGGGCCGTAGAAATAGTGGTTCAGGCGATTTGTAACTCCCCTTCCGTCGTCCGGAAAAAGTACTGCGGGCGATTCGGGGTGTAATTCGCTCACGTTTACATCGCAGAACCCGCGTGCTTCAACAAAGAACCGAAGCATTAAGCTTGGCAAGGGTTTCTGATGAGTTGGGTCTAGATTGAAAGCGTGAGTCGCAACCAATAAATTTTCGGGGTTTGGCGTCTCCAGAATGATAAGACCGCCAGGCTTAAGGACGCGCAAAGCTTCATCGATGATTGCCAGCGTCACATCGAATGGCAGATGTTCAACCATGTGAAAAGATGTAACGGCGCCTGTCGAAGCGTCGGGCACCGAGCGTAGATAGGCGAGCGCTTCGCCGGGAACAGCTAATAAGTCGCGTTCTTTGCAGCGCGCAACCATCTCCAGGTCGCGGTCTACACCACTTGCGGTCAACCCGTGCTCTGCCAGTAATTCAATCCACTCTCCTCGTCCGCAACCGAGATCTAGAACCGGCATCTGCACAGAACCGACGCCGTGCTCTCTTAGAACGGGCAGATAAATACGTTGCCTTTCCTTGATCTCCTCTCGGCTGCCGCGAAACGTATCTTCGAATGCGGCATAGACCGAGTCGTATTTGTGATTGTCGTGCTTATCGACGATCCCTTGCAATTGATCGCAGGCGAAAGGCGCGGGGAGCCGTTTCCGTGCTTCCTCAATGAAAATACTCAGACGGCGCTCCTGCAAACTCATGGCGGCCCTCGTTTGATGGGTAAAAATGCCCAGTTCGGAAACTAATCGTTCGAGCCTCTCCCGCGAGCTAGTCTCCTTTGCAAACCGTCCCTCGATATCAGCCACTTCCACCACAGGCTTAACTTCGGCCAACTTCTGCTCGATGTTAGCGGATATAGAGCTCAATTGGCTCTCAACTGCGGACATTCGAATGTTCCGCTCGATTTCATTCGCCTGGATCTTTAGTTGTGCTGATTCGAGTCGCCGTATGCGGGTCTCCTGCTCGCTGCTTTGACGCCTGCATTCCAACACCACATCCTGCATCTCTCGAATAGCACCGCTAAGAGTCTCTAGTAATTTACTCTCCTCGCGAGCCCTGCGAGATGCCAGGTTTATCAGAGACTTGAGCTGCTGATTCTGCCACCACAGAAATCGGTACAGGCGTCGCTTCAGCATGACGCCGATCCGGCTGCGAACACCGAGAGATGGAGGGGTAGGTTCGCCGCGCTCCATCTCTGCACCCAGTACACTCAGTTCGTTATCTAACGAGTGCAACTCCTGGGCAGGATGGATTGAAGCTGCTCGCTCTAGCGCCGATACACCGGTAGGACTTAAGGAGAGAAGTTGTTGCGATCTACGTACTTGTTCGCGAATGTTCTGTACTAGTTGCTCCACTCAACTGTTCCCAACACAATCTTACTGAATGCCTCGCAAACAACGGTTCCGGTCCGATCGCTTTCAGCTTCCGGCGACTACTTCCCGAGCCGAGTCGCGCTTTTGCATCCGGTGCCACTGCCATGCAGTGCTAACCATCTCATCGAGTCTTGAGTGTTGCGGTATCCAACCGAGTTCCTCATTGGCGAGCGAGGCGTCCGCTATCAGAATGGGCGGGTCACCTTTGCGGCCTGGCAGATCTTCAGTCCGCGGGCGCTGTCCTGTGACCTGCTCTATTATGTTCACAATTTCCTGAACTGAATATCCGTTCCCCGTCCCGAGATTGTATGCCCGGTTGCCGCGATTTTGCCGCAGGGAGTCTAGCGCCAGGCCATGCGCTCGCGCCAGGTCAGAAACATGTACATAATCGCGGATCGCAGTACCGTCGCGCGTAGGATAATCGCGGCCAAAAATCGGGAGCGCTTTCGCCTCACTCGCGAGCGAACCGAAAATTGAGGGAATCAGGTGTGTTTCGATCGGGTGATTTTCGCCGATTTCTCCATCCGGGTCGGCGCCTGCGGCGTTGAAATACCGCAGGCTGATCCATTTCAATCCGTAGGCTTCGCCGTACCATCGCAGCACCCGCTCGATCGCCAGCTTCGATTCTCCGTAAGGATTCACCGGAGCCTTGGGATGCGATTCGCTGATCGGTAAACGCTCTGGAACGCCGTAGATGGCACACGTGGACGAAAACACAAAGTCCTTCACCCCTTCATCTACCAGCACGTTCAGCAACGAGATCGTTTTGATGAGGTTGTTCTCGAAGTACTTTCGCGGATCAGTAACGGATTCGGCCACGTATGCTGATGCGGCAAAATGCACGACGGCTGAAACCTGATACCGGCGTATCGATGCGGCGACGCTTCTTGTGTCACCGATATCGCCTATAACCAGCGGGCCCCATCGTACCGACGATCGGTTTCCTGTGCTCAAATCGTCGTACGAAACAGGTAAAAAACCGCGGGAAGCAAGATATTTGCAGGTGTGACTCCCGATGTATCCTGCGCCTCCCGTAACCAGCACACTTGCATTTGTTTGCCCGTTGTATAAACCGCGATTCATTTGCGCATATTCCAGAATATCTCCGCCACCACGCCACCCTCTAATGAGTATGCTTTCCGTTTCGCAGCAGCCAGAGCGAGCGGAACGTGCGCAAATAAGCGATTCCGAATTTTAGAACTCTGGCGTGTGAAGTACCGTGCTGGCGAGGCGCATAGGAGAATGGTATTTCCTTTACGCGCGATCCCTGTGCATAGCTACGGACGAGAAGTTCCGGGAGAACGTCGAAATTACTGGCTCGAACGGAAGTCTTCGGTATCGTCGAAAGCCGATACAAACGAAAGCCGCTTGAGAGATCGCGAATGGGGAGATTCAGCCCGATTCGAAAGAACGAATTCAGGGTACGGCTCAGAATATAGCGCGTTTTCGGCATGTCCGCCCGGCCGCCGGGTACGTAACGCGAGGCGATGATCATGTCCGCATTGGCGCGCTCCCGCCACATGTCGCCGATAAATGTGGGGAGATGCGAAAGATCCGCATCCATGGTCAGCACATAGGAACCCGACGCATTGTCAAAAGCTGTTCGCAGTGCGCCGCCGTAGCCGGGTTGGGTTTGCTCCAGAACTCTGGCACCGGCGCGGGCTGCGACATCTCTCGTAAGCTCATCGGCATTCCGCGTGATAATCAGGATTTCGTTCTGAGCGCCAATCGATTCCAATACCTTCTGCAGCTCGGGAAGCAGCAGGGCCAGATTCGGACCTTCGTTCAGCGCCGGAATCGCTACGGTCAGTTCTACTGGTTTGTTCACGTTCTTTTGGTGAATCGAATCAGTCCAAATGTTGATGGTTTCTCTGGCAGTCGCTACTTGGAAGCGCTGGTCAGCGGCAAGTCCGTGCTCGCACCAAAAGAAACAGCGTAACCTGCTCCTGACCTACTCGGAAGGATACACCACGTCCCCTTGGAAGGCCGGTAGATTGCAAAATCCGTTTTGCCATCGCCGTCGTAATCACCCGGAACCGGAGTATCGCCAGGCTGCCCTCCCCAACCGATCGTAATGACACCCCCAGAGCTCTTTGCGACCGCCCAGGTGCCGTCGGAAGGCCGGTAGATTGCAATATCCGCCTTGCCATCCCCATCGTAGTCACCCGGGACAGGGATATCGCCTTTCATGCCCCAGCTACCGTTCATGATGCCGCCAGAGCTTTTTGCGACTACCCAAACGCCCTCGGAGGGGCGAAAAATCGCTATATCTGCTTTACCATCCCCATCGTAATCGGCTGGAACAGGAATATCACCGTTTGTACCCCAAAAACCGGTGATAATACTTCCCGTGCTTCCCGCTGCGGCCCACATCCCAGTGGACGGCCTGAAGATCGCAATATCTACCTTACCGTCGCCGTCATAATCGGCTGGAACAGGAATATCGCCGTTTGTACCCCAACTACCGGTGATAATGCCTCCGGACGTCTTTGCGATCGCCCAGGTGCCGCTCGAAGGACGGAAGGTCCCGAGATCTGGTTTGCCGTCGCCGTCATAATCGCCCATGACCGGAATATCGCCGGCCACGCCCCATGTTGTGGACAACTGGTTGCCGACCCACGGTACCGTCGAATACCATCCGGCGTTTGCAGGTCGCCACACCGCGGGCGCTGCCAAGGCCGATCCTTTCCCACAGAAGCTCACAGCCGCCACGCCTGCCGCATTGCTCGTCAAGCTTAACACTGCTGAGCGCAGGCCGGAAGCTGACGGCGAAAAGTTCACTGCAACCAAACAGCTTGCACCTACTGCGACAGTGCTCCCGCAGCTATTCGAGGTCACATGGAAATCATTCGAATTCACTCCAGCGATGGCCATGCTCGAAATGTTCACTGTAGATGAGCCTGTGTTTGAAATCGTAATAGTCTTGGCAGCGCCGATGCTGGTAAGAGGTTGATTGTTGAACACCAAGGCGCTGGGGCTGACGGAAATTTGTGGTGGAGCGTCATTTCCGGAAAGGGCGACACGCTGCGGCGAAGTTGCGAGGTTATCTACAAACACCAGCGCTGCGTTGCGCACACCAGGGGCGCTCGGAACAAGATATACCGTCAAACTACAACTTGCATTCGGAACCAGAACCGACGGGCAATTTGCCGACATAACGAAATCAGTTGCGTTAGCTCCCTCCAACCGTATGCTCGAAATGTTGAGTGGTGCGGTGCCCGGGTTGGAGATCGTTATCGTTTGCCCGGGACTCCTGCTTCCCACCGCCTGGGCCGCAAAGGTCAAGCTGCTGGGACTAAACGAAATCTGCGCTACCGCTCCAGCAGCTCCTGTTCCGCTTAGGGGGATAACCTGAGTGGATCCCGCCGTGTTCAGGTTGCTATCCGTCAAAATTACATTTCCATTCACGATCCCGCTTGCTTTGGGCGCGAAGGCCAGTGTAATCGTGCAGCTGCCCCCCGCGGCAACAACCGTCGAAGCCGAGCAGCTCACTCCATCGATAATCTGCTGCTGGTAGTTTGTATTCACAGTCAGGCCGCTGAATGTCAGCGGCTGATTCCCAATATTTGCAACGCTGATCGTCTGCGTGGCGCTCGCTTCCCCGACGAGTGTGGTCGGAAAAGGCAAGGACGCAATAGGTGATGTTTTGCGCACTGCATTCGAGTAGTCTGCGATATACAGATTGCCCGCCGCGTCCAAAGCAATTCCGCTGGGCGTGTCCAACGGTGCGTCAGTAGCGATCATGCCGTCGGTGCCGGATCCCGCGCCGCCATTGCCGGCGATTACGGAGACCATCTGGGTCTGCCCGTTCACCTGCAAAACGACATTCCTTCCCTGGTCGGCAATGTAAACATTTCCAGCAGCATCCACACGCACGCATACCGGCTGCGGGGTTTGCGCGATAAGCGTCAGGGTTCCGTTTGTGTCGAGTTTTCGAACCATGCCGGTTTCGGCAACGTAAAGATTCCCTGCCGCATCGACCGCCACGCTTCGCGGATTGCTGAATCCGCTGGCATAAGTGGTGATAATCCGTGTCGTAGCATCCACCCGGCGAATCAGTCCCGCATACGGAATCGCAATAAAGAGATTTCCCGCGCCGTCTACGGCCACGTCATTTGGCTGGCTCAAAATAGCGTTGGTGGCGAGACCGCCATCTCCGATACCATTGACACCTCCACCCGCCCCGCCCCCCGCAACCGTCGTAATCTGGCCGTTGGCAACTTTCCGAATCCGGTTATTTTGCTGGTCGACGATATAAAGACTTCCTGCGCCGTCCACCGCTACCGCGATCGGGTTATTCAAGCTGGCGTTCGTGGCAAGGCCCCCGTCTCCCGCAAAGCCGGGCATCCCGGCCAATCTGCCCACCACGGTTTTGATGATCCCGCCCGACGTTACCTGCCGGACTGCTGAGTTTAGCGAATCGGCAATATACAAATTCCCTGCGCTATCGACGGCTATTCCCTGCGGGTTGAACATCAGCGCTAACGTCGCCAACGCATTTTCGCCAAACGAACCCATAAGGCCCGGCTTCCCGGCCACAGTCGCCATCGTTGCCGGATAGAGTGCGATCTGCGGCCCCAGACCAATCCCATACAGCAGCGTCGTGCCGACCACTTTGCCCGCGGTATCCTTCGCGATAATTGCGTTCTGCCGCAAGCCCGCCAAAGTCGGCCGGAAGCTCACAGAAACTGCGCAAGTCAAGTTGCTGCCCGATGCGCTGCACGTTCTCCCCGCAATACTGTAGTCCAGACCTGGGTATGCTACAGAAAACGTTGGGGTAGCATAGCCCGAAAACGTGTAATTCAAAATCTGAGCGGCCGCCGCGCCATTCACTGCAACTTGTCCAAACGCCTGATTTACCGGGACGGTAACCGGCGTCTGCGCCTGCGCCACCACGGCCGCAGCAACCAAAATTGCGCTCCGAACCATTCGATGAGCGAGTAGGCTTAAGCTTTTCCTGATTGAATTCTGCATGTCGGGGTAAACCTATGGCTGGCGCCAGTGGCGCTACACAGGTCTCATCGGCATGTCAGGTTTTTGACTTTAGAGATCCGCGCCAGAGTTGGCTTCGTTCCTTCAAATTTCTGTTCCGATGCTCTGACACTTGATACATCTGAAAGGTGGCCGCTGTCGTCCTCCATTCCGCCGAGAACGTCCTGTTTGCGCTGGACACCCCGGCTGCGGTCCCGGTCACGCCGGCCGAAGCCTATGTGAAGGGGTGGTTCGTTTGGCAAAATGCCCCCGAATTCGAACTGCGGCTGGCGCTCGACGGCACGGAAGTGTGCGCATTTACCGGTCTCGCCCGTCCGGATGTCGCACGGCACCACCAGAACAATCCCGCCTTCAAGTATTCCGGATTTGTCGCGCGCTTTAGCCGCCCGGCGATTCCGTCCGCCGCAAAGCTGTTCGTGCGTACGCCGGAAAAAGAAATCCTGCTAGCCGAGCAAATTCAAGTCCCGGTTCTGGAGCCCTCCGTATCCCGCCCGCTACCGCTGCCTGGCGGTCCGCTGGTTTCGGTTGTGTTGTCCATTCCGCAAGGCGCGCACCCTTACCTGGTCATGCGCGCCATCGAATCGCTCCGCCGGCAAACCTATGCACGTTCGGAAATTTGTCTTATCGGCCACCGCCCTGCTTTCCTTGAGGATTTGGATCACATTGCGCTGCACGAATCGGCCGCACAAGCGCGCGGCGAATTCGTGCTGTTCCTGGATTATCGGGATGAGCTTGCTCCAACGGCGCTGGAAGAATTGGCAGCCCGTCTGGCAGACGACGTCGACCTGGTTTACGCCGATGAACAGGAAATAGACTTTTATGGACATCCGGCTGGGCGCTTCACCAAGCCCGCTTTCGACCCCGAGGCGTTCTTATCGTGGAACTACGTCGGCAAGGGCGCTGCCATCCGGCGCAATTTACTCGGTGGCGCCGAAGGTGACAGTTGGGCGGTGCTGCGAGACGTCGTCCGTTCGGCGGGACCCGCACGAGTGCGGCACCTTCCGAATGCGCTGTACTATTCGCGGAAGGGCGACGAGCTTGTGGCCCCGCTGGCGCGCGAGACTCCGTCTTCTCCGCCTTTCACAGAGCCAGGCGTAACCGTGGAATCGGGGCTTTTCCCCGGCTCATTTCGCCTACGCCGGGCTGTTCCCGCCGGCATTCGTATCGGCGTGGTGCTGCGGCCTGAAGACGGAGCATTTCAGCGCGCTGCGCTTGCTCCGCTGATCGATGCGCGCCAAGTCACGGTTTACGATGCCACGCCGGCCGGGGTTACCGAAGACGTTTACATATTTATCAACCGTCCGCTGGATACCGTGAACCATTTCTTTTTGGATGAGCTGGCGGCGCAGGCACTGCGTGAGGAGTGCGGCATTGTGACGGGAATTTCGCTTGACCGGAAGGGCCGCATTTTACACTCGGGTCTCCGGCGCGACACAACGGGACGGCTTACGGACTCCTTTACGGGACTTTCTTTTCGAGCCGCGGACCTGCCAAATGAGCTAAACGTTGTGCGATCCGTCGATGCCATTTCGGATGAATTCTTTGCGGTACGGCGCGGCATCTCCCCACAGCTCGCCCGTACCGGCGACCGGAGCGTCTTGGTTACGCCATATGCAGTCGCTACGTTTGACATCATGAGCGAGGAATCGATGAGCGAAGAACCGCCCGAAGAACAGTCCGCGCTGGATGCGGCGAGCCGTTTGCGGCAAATTGCGAGCGAGCGGAATTATTTGAAACGCGAGCTCGCATCGGCGCGCGAGACGCTTGCAAAGCTAGAGGCGAGCCGCTGTCAGGACCTCAAGACGCGCATTCGCGAACTCGAGGCCACCCTGGAAACAGAACGGCAAATTGGACGGGATCTGCAGAATTCGGCTTCCTGGAAATTGACTGCGCCCCTCCGCGCGTGCCTGCGGCTGGTTCGCGGAAAATGAACGATCAGCCGCTCCCGGCCGTCACGACCGTGCGAGTTGCGCCTTCGGACATAACCGCTAGCAATCTGGCCTGCCAGTCGGCCTGGAAGCCCGGCCACGATCTGCTCCTACTCGACCCCGACGCAGAGATCAGCCAGGATTTCCTCGCTGAAATGCAGGCCGTCCTCCACCTGCACGAGCGACACGCTGCCGTTTCGCCCCTGGCTGTTCGGGAAACCGGAATTTTCGAGCGCATTTCCCCGCTACTGCCGCGCTATTCACGCGCTCCTGCGGCATTGCCGGCCTGTGTGTTGATCAAGGCTGAGATTATTGAGCGGCTTGGCTTTTTTGATGAGATTTTTCATTCGTTTCACGCCGCTCTCGACGACTTCGTTTGCCGGATTAACCGCCGCGGCTATTCGAGTGTTACGGCAAATCGTACGTATGCGCTTTTCGATCGGCAAAACGACCCGAGCGAGCCGGACCGCGATCTGCTGCTCTACCGCTATCCCGAATACGAGCACAAATTTGCTTTTTACGATAATTTCGAGCGCGACCCGGTGGAGCAATTCGCGATTCTTTCTGCGCCGCACCGTCCGCGAATTCTCTACGATCTCTTTCACCTCACGCCTTCGCACAGCGGGACTTCCGATTTCGGGTTGAATCTCCTGCGCGAGCTCTGGAAGCAGGCTGACGGTGAATTCGAGCTGTTCGTGGGGACGCACTTGGCAGAACGCTTCTTCATGCATGAACTTGCCGGCTACCGGATCTATGACGATGCGGCGCGCGCGGACGAAATGTTCGATCTCGCCTTCAAACCGAGCCAGCCGCTCTCCTGGACCGAACTCCGCCGCCTCGACCGGTTAGCTCCCCGCGTGAGTTTTACTTTGCTCGACTTGATTGGCGTGCGCTGCGACTACCTGAATTCGCCGGCCCGCCAGTTCGTTTTACAGCGAGCCGCTAAGTTATCCGACTACGTTTTTGCCTTGAGCGCTTTCGCGGCATCGGATTTCAACGCCTTTTTTGCAGAGAGCGTCCCGTTTCACACGATTCATCTTGGCACCAATTATGGCCGTACTCCGGATGAGTTGCTGCCTGGTGAGCACGTCCTTGTGGTCGGAAATAATTTCGCGCATAAGGGCGTGACCGAAGCGCTGGCTTACCTTGGCACACAACCGGATATTGTGGTTCTCGGAGGCAAGCCGGAGCCCGCAGCCTCACACGTTCGCTGGTTAGCAAGCGGAGATGTAAGCCGGCAGCACATGCGCGATCTCTTTTCGCGCGCACGGGTGGTTGTTTATCCCAGTTATTATGAGGGCTTCGGACTGCCGGTGATCGATGCGCTGGCGCTCGGCAAACCGGTGATTGTCCTCGACAGCGCCGTCAACCGTGAGCTCGATGCTTCCTTTGCAAACCGCAATTTGCACCGTATCGCCACGCTCTCAGCCCTGCCCGGAGTTTTGGACCAGCTTCTGCGCACAGAGCCAACTCCCGCCCCTGAGATGCGCCGCTGGCCGGACGTAGCCGCCGAGTATCTGAATGCATTTCGGATGTTGTTCCGCCGCGACTGGGATGTGGGCAAAATGCGCGAACGCCGGGCATTCCTACGCGCACTGGCAGCTTCAGACTAGGCGCGCGGTTTCGGTTCGATCTGCTTCGCAATCCAGCTCTGAATCTCTTCCAGAACCGAGCGATCAATTGCCTCCCGAATCGTCCCGTATTCGGCCGGCAGCCCCGTTTTCGCCTTCTGAAAGAGATAATTCAATCCAGGCAAAGTCTTTACCTTCGCTTCGCGATTGTGCCCTTTCGAGAAGGCATGCTTCATCGCCGAGGCGTTCTGTTCGGGATCGATCGTCATATCTTTTTCACCGAACAGCGCAAGCACCGGGCACTTCACCTGTTCGAGCGCGGTACTTGGATCGTATGTCAGGAAATATCGCAGCCAGGGAGATTGTAGGTTGGGAAGCTGCCGTTGCCACGGCTCGGTAAAAGGCTTGTAATCTTCCGGCACGTTGGCCAATGCTTGACGCATCTCTGCTTCACTGCGGCCGGAGGCTGACATGCGGTACAGTCCGGCGCCAAGGCGCTGATCCGCTTCAATCTGTTCCGGTGGAAGTCCGGCCGCCATTTGGGCGCGCTCTGTTTGCGCCAGCAAGACTTTGTCTCCAGGAACTGCGGTGCCGCTCAGTAGCACGAGAAAGGCTGCTTGAGGCGTTTGGGCTGCAACAATGGCCGCAGCAATGGCGCCTTCGCCATGCCCGATCAATCCGACATGCTTCGTATCCACGTCTTTCCGCGCCAGCAAATACTGCACGCCGGCCTGCGTGTCGGATGCGAAATCTTTTGTTGTTGCGTTCTTAAAGTCACCGGTAGACTGCCCGACGCCGCGGTCGTCCACACGCAACACGGCTAAGTTGTGCGCGACCAGGTAATCGGCCAGCACCTGAAACGGTTTGTGCCCGGCTGTCGTTTCGTCGCGATCCTGCGGCCCTGCACCCGAAACCAGCAACACGGCCGGGACCGGCGCATCACCGGCGGGCCTGCTAAATGTGCCGGCCAGCTCCACTCCCGGCGCGTTCGGGTTCGGATATCGAACGTCTTCCGCATGCACTGCGGACGCGCTGGTAAGTAAAAGCGCAGGTATCACGAATCCCACCTGGAGCCGCATGCAGCCATCATACGTCGCGGCAGATGAGGCGTACTGACGGATGCGAAACTGAAAATACATGATGTCAGGCAACGAGATTCGCGCGAAGTTTCTCGAATACTTCGGCGGACGCGGTCATCGCGCGGTCCGCAGCTCGTCCCTCGTTCCGGCGGACGATCCGACCCTGCTGTTCGTCAATGCGGGGATGAATCAGTTCAAGGAGGTCTTTCTCGGCCTCGAAAAGCGCGACTACGCGCGCGCGACATCCTCGCAAAAGTGTGTGCGCGCCGGCGGCAAGCA
>DATBGM010000182.1:0-7537 GCA_036557945.1 Bryobacteraceae bacterium
CCGGAAACCATCCCACTCACGCTGTAGCTGCGCACCGGTTCGAGCGTGAAATCCACCTGCGCCGGCTGGCCGGCCGCAATTTCGATCTTTTGCGCCGATGCCGTATCGGAAGCATTCGGGTAGCAGCGCGCCGGATAGCCTTCCGTGCTGTTGGCGTTATACGGCAACAGCGGCCGGGCGCCCGTGCACACGATGACCGTGCCCGGCATCTGGCCGTCAAGCTTGTACACACCGTTTTCATCCGTCGAAGTTGCGCCGCGCATCACCCACTGCTTGTGCCCTTCCAGAATCTGCTCGCCCATTACCTGAACCTGTATATTTTCGACGGGTTCACCTTCACCGTCCAGAACAGTTCCTGTGATTTTCGATTCGGGAGTCAACGGAATGCGGAAATTATTCGAGCCGGAGCCGACTCGAAATGCAGCCATTTCGGGCCGTGGCGTGAAGTAGCCGGGACGCTGTGCCGAGATCCAGACCTGCCCTTCCGGAACGTTTTCGAACTGAAAGGCCCCATCTGCGCCGGTGAAGGCGACGTGCTGTTCCGGTCCGTTCAAATGGACCAGGGCGCGCCGGATCGGTTCGTTGGTCAGCGTGTTGTAAACCGTTCCGGAAACGGCGTAACGCTTGGCACTCGGCTGCGATGGGATGGCAGCGATCGTCCCCTGCCCCAGGGACAGCGCGCACGCGAGCACACCCAACAAAATCGCGCGAAACGGCATATGCTGCATTCTTAGAAGCCGTGGACCGTTGCCGGGTTCCTCCTATATTGTTCTCCTACACTGATACAAGATGAGCAAACAGTACTCCGCCCCACCGGCCATGGCGATTGATCCGGCCAAGAATTATACGGCGACGTTCGAGACTTCGCGCGGCGCCATCGTCGCCGACCTCTTTGCCAAAGATGCGCCAAAAACGGTGAACAATTTCGTTTTTCTGGCGAAAGAAGGTTTTTATGACGGCACGATGTTTCATCGCGTCATCGAGAATTTCATGATTCAGGGAGGGGACCCGACCGGTACCGGACGCGGCGGACCGGGTTATCGTTTCGAGGATGAAACCAAGGGAAATCCGCACAAGCACCAGGTCGGATCGCTCTCCATGGCGAACGCCGGACCGAATACGAACGGCAGCCAGTTCTTCATTACGCATGTGGTCACCGATTGGCTTGACGGCAAGCACACCGTCTTCGGCCAGGTGAGCTCGGGCCAGGATGTCGTAAACGCGATCCAGCAGGGCGACACGCTCAAATCCGTCAAGATCGAAGAAAGGTAACCGGGTGACTCGCGAACAGGCGTGGGCGATTGTCTGTGAATTCGTGCAGAACGAAAATCTGCGGCGCCACATGCTGGCGGTTGAAGCTTGCCTGATTGCCTACGCGGAAAAGTTCGGCGCGGATCGCGATCTCTGGGCGACGACTGCACTGCTGCACGACTTCGATTGGGAAATTCACCCGGGCGCGCCGGAACATCCCATGAAGGGCGAGGCGATTTTGAAAGAGCGCGGCGTCAGTGACGAGATCCGCCGCGCGATTCTTTCGCACGCAAATTATAGCGGCGTGCCGCGTCACTCGCTGCTGGAAAAGACGCTGTTTGCGTGCGATGAGCTGGCCGGCTTTCTGACCGCCTGCTCCTACGTCAAGCCAGGAAAGAGTATCTTCGAAGTGGATGTTCCGTCGGTCAGGCGCAAGCTAAAGGACAAGGCCTTTGCACGTAACGTGAACCGCGACGATATCACGAACGGTGCGCAAGAGCTCGGCGTGGCGCTTGACGAGCATATTGCGTTCTGTATCGAAGCGATGAAGAAGCGTGCAGAGGATCTGGGGCTGGCTGGTCAAAGCGCGGCCAGCCAGGCACGAGCCTAGTATTTGTGCTCGCGGGCGGCCCGTAAATCCTGCGTGTCCCGATATAAGGCATCGCGCGCCGATGCCTGCAGCGTGTTCTTATCGAGAATCGCCTGGATATTTTCAATCGCCTTATCGAGCGAATCTTTATCGAAATTGCCTTTCGTCAGATGACGATCGAAGGTCGACAGATGCTTCTGTGCATCCCGATAGCGATCGCGCTGATCGCCGTCATTGTGTTGCAGTTGCGCAGCTTCCCGCAAGTCGTTTTGAGTGCGGTCGACCAGGCCGCGAATGTCTCCATAGCGATCGCCTTCCTGATAGGCAGAAGGCACCGCCGCCGCGGGCGCCGCTGCGCTGATCATGGTCCCAAGAGTAAGAGAAAGAACCGCTAATGCCGGTTTCAATGACTTCATGTGGTAAGGCCCTCCATGTATTGCCACTTAGTGAGACGCACAACGCGCCTTTCTTTTATGTAGAAATACTCGCGGAGGACATTAATTCGGATTAAGTACCGGCAGGACCGAATTACACCCGGCGCCGGCCCGCCAGAAAGAGCACCAGCACAATAATCAACAGCAGAAGCAGACCGCCGCTGGGGTAATAGCCGTACCCCCAGCCTTGCGAATACGGCCAGGTAGGCAGCATTCCGATCAGCAACAAGAACAGCACAATGATTAGTACCAGGCGCAGCATCGGATCTTATTCCTTTTCCTTTCGTTGGTGCTAACTTACTCCCAATTCGTCGCTCTCTTCGAGAGGCTCGACCTCCATGACCATACCGGAATTCAGCAAGGCATTTTTGAAGTCTTCGTCTTTCCCTTCGGCAATGTCATATTCCCAGATTTCGCTTGAAAGGCTGAGAAACGCATCGTCCTCTTCTGCCCGGTCCGAGGAATGGAGCGAATCGGGTTCGGTACGCCCGACAAAAGCGGCATCGAGCACGGTGGAATCGTCGAGCTGCGGTGCTAGAACGCGCGTCGGATCCTCGGCTGGCTCGCCGCGCTCATCGGAGCGCTCCCGGAAAATAACACGGTATTTCATGAGGTTCGAATTTGTAAATGGATGGATCGGATCTTGTCGAGGTGCTGCTGCAACAGAAGGAGCGCATCGGAAGCGAAATTGCGCATATTGGAGTCCTTACCTGCCTTCGCTTCGCGCGTGAACTCTTTTACCGCAATCTGGTGCGCTTTGAGCATTTCCTCCGCGCAGGCTTTGTCAAAGGCGCTGCCGGAGAGCCGGCTGAGCATGTCGTAGGTTGCCTGGTCCTTCGCCGCAATCGCCTCGGGCAAAGTCATGTGCTCACGAGCTACCAGCGCCTTCAGCTTTTCATTTAGCCTGGTGTGGTCGCTTGTCATCTGCCGGCCGAACTCTTTCAGTTCCGGATTCGCGGCCTTTTGCGCCGCCAGCTTGCCGAACTGAATCTCAGCCAGCCCGCCTTGTGCGGCATCCATGGCAAAGGATTTATCGGCAGAACCCAGCATCTGCTCGGAGCCGGTGTCGAGGTGGATCCCCGGTTTGTCCTGAGCAGCCGAAAACGACGCCAAAAACAGCGCTCCTAGCGATATCCGCAGAAATGCCTGCACTCCCTTGTGACTCCTCTGTTGGACCTGCAGCACGCAGAAGCGGTTACAACGAAAACGGATAAGTCCGGTTTGCAGAATGGCTCATTCGGAGCCGCGAGCGAGGATACTACGCGATGTCGTTAACGATCGCATACCGCGTCATCTGCGCTGTCGAATGTAGCCCCAGGCGCTGCATAATAGCCGCGCGATGAAATTCCGCTGTCCGCACCGAGATATTTAGCTGATTCGCAATATCTTTGGCGCTGCTGCCCATGGCAATCAGCCGGAGCACCTCCCGCTGCCGGGCCGTCAATTCGCTTTTCTGGGGCGCTGCACTTTCCTCGCGAGCTACCGGCGGCGGCAGTAAAACTTCGCCTTCGAGCACCGCATGAATGGCAGAAATTAATTCCTGCACGGGAGCCACCTTTGAGAGGTATGCCTTTGCTCCCAATAGCGCAGCCTGTTCTGCATATCGCGGCTCGGCATACATCGAGAGGAAAATGATCGGCAGATCGGGCCTGCTCTCGAGGACTCGCCTGGCCGTCGTAAATCCATCCGCCCCCGGCATGCTGATGTCGAGGATGGCGACATCGGGCTTAAAACTGCCGACTTGTTCAAGGAACGATGCGCTGTTATCGACGGCCATGACTTCAAAATCACCGCTCATCATCGTACGCAGCGCATCGAGTAAAAGGTGGTGGTCGTCGGCGAGCAGGACCTTCGGTCGTGCGTGCTCCTGGCTCATGACGGCGGCCCCTTCCGGACTGTCAATGGTAACTTCTGGTATCACGGTGTTGTTTCCTGGTACTTCACTCCGGAGATGTTTGCCGGCCCGGTATTGTTACATGCAAGCCGCTAATTCTACTTATTCTCCTACGGATACCGCGGCCGGGAAAAGGATCCCTGTAAGCTCTTGCAGGGAAAGGAAATTCGGGATGATAAAGTCGGCGCCGACGCGTATCAGCCGCTGCCGCTTCCATTCATCGATCGACAGACATTCCGGCTCCGCGCTGGCCACTCCCACCGCGCTACCGCCTGCATTTTTCACCTCTTCGATTTCGACATAGCCGTCCCCGAACACGAGCAGCTCGTCCGGTCGCACGTCGCCGGTCCGGCCGAGAATTTCTTTGACCAGCTTAGCCTTGGAGAAGCTCGACAGGTCGTCACGAGCACCGAAGATGCGGCCTTCAAAAAATGAGGCAATGCCGAGAAGGGCAGCTTCTTCTTTGACGTTTTCCTCGTCGGTGCCGCTCGCCAAGTAGAGGCGCATCCCATGCGCGTAGAGCCATTCGAGGATCATCCTCGCCCCGGGCACCAGGTAACGTTCCGGCGACGCCGCGCCCTGCCGCAGGTCCTCGATGCGGTTGCGGATCTTGAGCCAGAGCCGGTCTAGGTACATCCTTTTGTAAGCAAGAGGCTCAAGTGCGGCGCCGCCTCGCAAGCGCACGGCATCGGCCAGCGCCATCATCTGGTAAATCGTCTCTTTGCCGGTTAATTTCCAAACGAACTCTTCCACACACTGGCGGAGCTGAGCGTCGGACTCGCCACTGTGGACGGCGGCAAGCTGTTCGACGCACATCGGTACCATAACATCCATCCAGCCCGAGCGGATCAGCGATAAAGTCCCATCGAAGTCGAAGATGACGACGCGCGCGTTGGCGGCATGGGCGCCGGGACGGACAATTTCAAGCACGCCATGATTCTCGCATGCGGACGATTGCGAGCGCGCGCGGTACCCTGTCAGAGTGCGTGTCGCAATCATTGGAACAGGGTATGTAGGGCTTACTACAGGCGTTTGCCTGGCGTTTATTGGCCATTCGGTAACGTGTCTCGATACCGATGAGGCGAAGATCCGGGCGCTGCGAGAAGGGCATATCCCGATCTACGAACCATGCCTGGAGGAGGTGCTCGAAGAGGCCCGGCAAAATATCACCTTCACGACAAGCTACGCGGAAGCGATTCCGGACGCAGATGTCGTATTCATTGCCGTCGGAACGCCCCCTACACCGTCGGGAGCGCCAAATCTTGAGTATTTATCGCAAGCGGCCCGTTCGATCGGCCAAAACGGGAACGGAAATTTCACCGTTGTGGTGAATAAATCGACGGTACCGATCGGCAGCGGCAACTGGGTCGGGTCGCTGCTGCGGGATGCGGTGGAACAGAGTTCTAACGGACACAAGACCGATTTTGCAGTGGCTTCGAATCCCGAATTTCTGCGGGAAGGCACAGCCCTGCATGACAGCCTGTATCCGGACCGGATCGTGATCGGAGCGGACGAGCCGCGCGCGCTCGAAACGCTGTACTCGCTTTACCGGCCGATTCTGGACCAAACCTTCCCGGCCCCGACTTACCTGGAACGGCCGGAAAACACGGTGGCAGTGCCGCTGGTTTCAACCGATCTGGCTTCGGCCGAGCTGATCAAGTATGCGGCAAATGCGTTTCTGGCGCTGAAAATCAGCTTTATTAACGAAGTCGGTCTGGTCGCTGAGCGCGTTGGGGCGAACATAACGGAAGTAGCGCGCGGTATCGGTCTCGATTCGCGTATTGGACCGCGATTCTTGAATGCCGGCTTGGGTTGGGGCGGCTCCTGCTTCGGCAAGGATACGGCGGCCCTGATTGCGACGGCCGGCGAATACGGTCTGCACATGCCGATTGTCGAGGCGGCGCGCACGGTCAATTCTCGCCAGCGCGACCGGGTAGTCGAAAAGCTGCTCGGTGAATTGAAAATTCTCAAGGGGCGAACGATCGGGCTGCTTGGGCTGGCTTTCAAGCCGAACACGGATGATCTGCGCGAGGCGCCGGCGATTGAAATTGCGCAGAAGCTCATCGATCGCGGCGTGCGTGTTAAGGCGCATGATCCGATCGCTTCAGAGCGTTTCCAGAGAGAGCATGGACGTATGGGAGTCAGCTTGTGCGACAACGCCTGTGAGGTAGCGGACGGCTGTGATGCCCTGGTGCTGGTAACGGAATGGAACGAGTACCGCGAGCTCGATTGGGAAGCTTTAGCCCGCAAGATGCGGAACCCGTTTATTCTGGACGGGCGGCACGCTCTCGACGGGGAGAAACTCATCCGCGCCGGCTTGCGATACTTAACGATCAGCTAAGAAGCTAAGAAATGAGATCCGAAGCCGCTGGAGCCGGTGTATCTTCAGCCTGCTCCGGTGCGTTCTGATTCAGATCCTTCCAACGCGACCGCCCGGGGCGATTCGCATTGGAGCGCTTCAACCGCTCGAGAGCAATGATCGCTGCATCCAGCCGGTCGCGCTCGGCCACCAGTTCCCCGATAATTTTTGGAAGGTCCATCGTACAATGCCGCTATTGTAAGCTATTCAGCCTCCAGCGACGAGCAGAAATGAAAAGCCCCGGTCCGTTTTTGTTCCTGACCGGGGCTTTGGTATTTAATCGGGCGACTTCCTACTCTCCCACACACTCGCGCGTGCAGTACCATCGGGGCTGAGAGGCTTAACTTCCGTGTTCGGGATGGGAACGGGTGGAACCCTCTCGCTACGATCACCCGAAAGTCGAAAAAACTTTCAGAGCGAATTGAAATAGTTATTGACGGCTGCCACAAGTTGCGCGCCTGACAAAGAATCTTGGATGAGCCCGCGCCTCTCAGCGAGGCGAAGACTCAACATTCGTAGAGTAAATTTTATGGTCAAGCCGAACGAGCTATTAGTAACGGTAAGCTCAACGCATTACTGCGCTTACACATCCGTCCTATCAACGTGATCGTCTTTCACGGCTCTTCAGGGAGATCTCATCTTGGGGAAGGTTTCGTACTTATATGCATTCAGCACTTATCCTGACCAGACTTCGCTACTCAGCTGTGCCACTGGTGTGACAACTGAATCACAAGAGGTCTGTTCATCCCGGTCCTCTCGTACTAAGGACAAGCCCCCTCAAATCTCCTACGCCCACCACAGATAGGGACCGAACTGTCTCGCGACGTTCTGAACCCAGTTCACGTACCGCTTTAATGGGCGAACAGCCCAACCCTTGGGAGCTTCTACACCCCCAGGATGCGATGAACCGACATCGAGGTGCCAAACCGGAGCGTCGATGTGAACTCTTGACTCCGATCAGCCTGTTATCCCCGGCGTACCTTTTATCCGTTGAGCGATGGCCCTTCCAT
>DATBGM010000183.1:0-3954 GCA_036557945.1 Bryobacteraceae bacterium
TCGTCGCCAAAGTCCTTCTGAACTTCTTTCAGCTCTTTGACAATCAGGTTTTTCAAAACTTTTTCCGAGCCCAGGATTTCGGTATATTCGCCAATCAGTCGCTGGATTTCGGCGAGCTCATCGAGAATTTTCTGCTGCTCCATTCCGGTGAGTCGCTGCAATTGCAGCTCGATGATGGCCTGCGCCTGGCGTTCGGTAAATTCGAACCGGCCAACCAGTCCTTCCCGTGCTTCCTTCGGGTTCTTGGCGGCGCGAATGAGCGCAATCACCTCATCGAGCAGGTCGAGCGCTTTCTTGAAACCGAGCAGAATGTGCTCACGGTCGCGCGCCTTGCGCAACAGGTAATCGGTCCGCCGCCGGACGACATCGATCCGATGCTCGATGAAACGCTTGATCAGATCGACGAGCCCGAGCTCGCGCGGCTGCCCGTTGACAATCGACAGCATGATGGCGCCGAAATTCACCTGCATCTGCGTCTGCTTGTACAGATTGTTCAGAATCACTTCGGCCTGCTCGCCGCGCTTCAGTTCAAAGACGATGCGCATCCCCTGGCGGTCGCTTTCATCGCGTGCGTCGGAGATGCCTTCGAGTTTCTTTTCATTGACGAGAGCCGCTACATGTTCGAGCAGCCGCGCCTTGTTTACCTGGTACGGAATTTCCGTGACAATGATCGCTTCACGGTCTTTCCCGCTCTTTTCGATGGCCGCCTTGGCGCGGATCTTCATGCTTCCGCGGCCTTTGGTGAAATAGTCGAGAATCCCCTGACGTCCGAGGATGAAACCGCCCGTCGGAAAATCCGGCCCGGGTACCATCTCGATAATCTTTACGAGCGGCGTGTTCGGATTCTGAATCAGCGCAATCGTTGCGTCCACAATCTCGCGTAAGTTATGCGGCGGAACGTTCGTCGCCATGCCCACCGCGATTCCCGAAGAGCCATTGATTAGCAGGTTCGGCACGCGCGAGGGCAGCACCTCGGGCTCCATCTCGCTCTCGTCGTAATTCGGCCGGAAATCGACGGTTTCCTTATCGATGTCTTCGAGCAGCGCTCCGGCAATGCGGGCCAGGCGCGCTTCGGTGTATCGTTCAGCCGCCGGCGGGTCCCCATCAACCGACCCAAAGTTACCTTGCCCATCCACCAGCGGATACCGCATATTGAACGGCTGGGCCATGCGCACTAACGCGTCGTAGATCGGCACATTGCCGTGCGGATGATACTTACCCATCACGTCGCCGGTAATCTTGGCGCACTTACGAGTCGGGCGGTTGTAATGCAGTCCGAGCTCGTGCATGCCGTACAGAATGCGGCGGTGAACCGGCTTCAGCCCGTCGCGGACATCCGGCAGCGCCCGTCCCACGATCACGCTCATGGCGTAATCGAGGTAAGAACGCTTCATCTCGTCTTCGATATTGACCGGGATGAGATTTTTCGAATCGCCTCCGGGCGGAGGAAACAGGACACCGTCGTTCGGTGGATTTTGATCTGCCAAAAGAAAACTCCTGCCAGCGGGAAGAACGGATCGCGCAAGTGACTGATGCGCGGTCAGTTAAGGATTAGTCGCTGTCTCTTGATTTTAGCATTCCGGAGGCGCCGGGCAGAGCGGCTGAGCCTCCGAATCACGCTTAGGCGGCCCGAATGACTTCGATCTTCACCGGGCAGCGATGGCCGAAGAGACTCTTCTGTCGAATCACTTCGGCGATCGCCGGCGGCACCATTTCCTGCCAGCTCGGATCGCAATCCTTGATGCGCTTCAGGACGTCGCGCGAGAAGATGTGCAGCACGTTGCGGTCGAAGTAGTGCAACTGGCGCATTTTGCCCTGATCGAGGAGATGGCGATGCAGATGGCACAGCGCCGGCGGAATATCGATATCCGCGGCCGTTATGAGGCGCTGTGCTGCCGGATCGAGCAGCGGATACGCATAGATGCGCAAATTTTTGGTGAAAAGCTTGCCGAAGCTCTCAAGAATGCCGCCTTCGAGACCGGTATAGTATTTCTCGTTGAACAGGTCGCGGATACTGCCCGCGCCCATCACGATGGCAATCGGTTCGCTCGTATAGCGCGTGAGATAAGCGGCGAGCCGGTAGTACTCCTGGTAATCGGAGATCAGCACAATTTTGCCGGTGCAGGCGAGCAAATCGGCGCGCGCCAGAAAGTCCTGCGGATCGATGCCGCTGGTCTCGCGCAGATTGTTCATGGTGATTTCCATGACTTCGACGATCTCTTTGCCCTGCACGTCGGGCTCGGAGCCGAACTGTTGCGAGGCGCTGTTCATCATGTCGACATTCACTTTGGTCACGGGACGGAAGCTGCCGCGTTCAACCAGGACAGCGCGCTTGCGTAGGACTTCGGAGGGTTGAAGCACATCGCCATTGGGGCCGAACATGGCCGCGCCGCTCAGGCCAAGCTGGACCAGCTTCAGGCTTATAACGCGGTTATCGACACGACGGAACTCGATACCGGAAAAATGGACCATGTCGATCTCGATGCGGTCGGTAGAAAGATTATCGAGCAGCGATTCGAGCAGCAGCTCCGGCGTCTGATGGAGATAGAAAGCGCCGTAGAGCAGATTTACCCCGACGATCCCGAGCGCCTCCTGCTGCAGGCTGTTTTCGTTATCGAGCATGCGGACGTGAAGAATGATCTGGTTGTCAACGTCCTGCGGATAGGACTGAAAGCGTACGCCCATCCAGCCGTGGCATTCGTTGGTGCCCTGATAATTGCGGGCCGAGACGGTATCGGCGAAGGTGAAGAAACGTGTCGTGCTGCCGCGCGAACTGCTCAGGCGTTCCAGATTCAACTGGTGCTCGTGCTCCAGCATACCCTCCAGACGCTCCCGCGAGACGTAACGCTTGGCTTTGCCGTAGATGGCATCGCTCACCGTCATGTCGTAGGCGGAAATGGACTTCGAGATCGTTCCGGCTGCGCCTCCGACTTTGAAAAACCAGCGGGCGACTTCCTGCCCGGCGCCAATCTCGGCGAATGTGCCATAGCGCGACGGGTCCAGATTAATCTTAAGTGCCTTTTGATTGGTGGTCAGCTTGGGAAGGTCGTGCCCCATGCCATATATGTCGGCTGAAGCGGGGCGAAATCTTTAGCCTGACCGTGGAAAAATCACTCTTCCACCAGAAGGATCCCGCTCGCGCCCTTTTGCCCATGCCCGAAGCCGTGGTTGACGAACGGAAACTCGCCTGGGCTTTCCGCTATAAATTCGAAAACCATGCCGCCGCCCGTGGGCACGCTGAACGTCTGGACGCCGTGGATGGCGTTCGCGGGCGGTGCTCCCAGATAGACGGTTTCGAACTGCTGGCCGACCACGTGGAAATGGGAGGGATGTGTCGGTCCCGCCGCCACCACGTAGAAGCGCACCCGTTCGCCGCGTTTGGCGCGCAGCGGCGCTTCATGATACTGGCCCGGGCGGCCGTTAAATGCCACGATATCGGGCGATTCACGCAGCATTTTGCTGAAATTGGGGGCGGCAACTCCGTCGCGCGCTTCGTTCAAGTAGTATTCGCTTTGCACCAGCACGAACTCGCGGGCAGGCGGGAGCGGTCTGGCAGGATCCACGATGATGGCGCCGAACATGCCCGCGCCGATGTGCATCAGAATCGGAGGCGTGCCGCAGTGATAGAGGTACGCGCCGGCGTAGCGGGGAGAAAAGCTGAACGAGACAGACTCGCCGGGGCCCACGGATCGGAACGCGACTTTGGGGTTGACCAGTGCGCAATGGAAGTCCATCGAGTGCGGCATCATGCCGCGATTGGTGAGCGTGAATTCGACTGTGTCACCTTGCCGGACATGAATGATCGGGCCGGGGATGTCGCCGTCGAAGGTCCACCCGGCGACCACCAGGCCGGGTTTGATACAGACCGGAACCTCCTGGGAAGCCATGTGAATCCGTTTCACGTGGCCGGGCGTAAGCGGGGGCAGAGCGGCTTCAAAGGTGTGAAAGGGCTTG
>DATBGM010000184.1:0-37169 GCA_036557945.1 Bryobacteraceae bacterium
AACGTGGCGGGGCTGCTCGTGGCGCGGTCGGCTGCGCGCGCGGGAGAGATGACTATCCGGCGGGCGCTTGGGGCGAGTCGGGGACGCATTGTGCGGCAGTTATTAACAGAAGGGCTGCTGCTGGCGTTGGCAGGAGGCGTGGCAGGCGTGCTGCTCACATTCGCGTGCCTGCCGTTGCTTGTGCGCATGCTGCCGCCGGTTCGGGATCGCGCGGCGGTGCTCGAGCCGCTGGCGGTGCATGTCTCGATCGATGGGCGGGTGCTGGCATTCGCGCTGGCAGCAACGATGTTATCGGCAGTCTTGTTCGCGCTTTCGCCGGCGCTGCAGTCGGCCCGCGTGCAAATGCGTACCTCTACGCGGCGTTTGTTCGCTCGAAACCTGATTGTGGTCGTGCAGGTAGCGGTCTGCACAGTGATTCTGATCGCAGCGGTTCTGGTGGTACGGACGCTGGAACGAATGCGCGCGATGAATCCGGGCTTCGACCGCGGCCGCGTTGTTACGTTCACACTCGATCCCTCACTCCAGGGCTACAAGCCGGACCGGATGCGCGCGTTCAGCAAAACGCTGCTGGAAAGGACGAAACAGTTGCCGGGAGTGAGCGCCGCCGGGATGTCGTCGCGGCCGCTAATGTGCGGCACCGGATTAAAGGCGACGCTCGGAGCCGCGGGGGAACATCTCAGCGCGGGCGATTTTCTCAACAGCAGCCTGAACGATGTAACGCCGGGTTATTTCCAGACGCTCGGCGTTCACCTGCTGACGGGGCGGCTGTTCAACTGGTTCGACCGAGCTACGAAAGCGCCGCGGCCTGCCATCGTGAACCAGGCATTTGCGCGGCATTTCTTTCCCGGCAGGAACCCGCTTGGCGAGCGCTTCGGAACGCCCGGGCCGGTCGGTGTGGCGGGCGACCAGAACGAAGTTATCGGCGTGGTGAGCGATGCGAAATACCGGTCGCTGCGTGAGCCGGTGCCGCCGACTGCTTACAGCCCGGTGATCGACGGTTTCGATTCCGATTTCATTCTGTATGTGCGGGCGCGCGGCGCGCCGGAAGCGGTGATCGGACCGGTTCGCGCGCTGGTTCACTCGCTCGATGCCGGAATGCCGCTGATCGAGGTGCACACGCTCGAAGCGGAAGTGGAGGCCTCGCTCTGGCAGGAGCGGCTGCTGGCGCTGCTTTCAACCATCTTTGCGTTCATTGCGGCGCTGCTGGCGAGTATCGGGCTGTATGGCACGCTCGATTACGCGGTACGGTTGCGTACGCGCGAGATCGGGGTGCGAGTCGCACTAGGCGCGCGGCCGGCTCGTATTGCGGCACTGTTTTCGCGCGAGGCATTCCTGCTTCTAGGGGGCGGGCTTGTGCTCGGTGTGTGCTTGTATGCGCCGGCGGCGGCCAGGCTGCGGGGCGTGTTGTATGAGATGCAGCCCTGGGAGCCCTCGGCGGTGATTTCGGTATTGCTCTTTGTTTTTTGTATCGGTACCTTTGCCATCGCTCCCGCCGTTTGGCGGAGTTTGCGGGTTGCCCCTTCTTCGGCGCTGCGTGCGGAATGAGCTAACGCGGGAACGCTCGCAGGCCGGCGGCCCGGTACCTGTTGTCTTAGTAGTTCTCTACCTACCATAAGTCCTAGAGCTTGCCGCTGTAGTCGGATCTTTCCTACCGTCACTCTATGGGCCTGTTGTCACAACAGGCGCGAAAGCTTCCGCATATCCCACAACTGGACGGGCTGCGAGGTATCGCTCTCGCGCTCGTTGTCCTTCATCACGTGTTTGTCACCTGGACCTGGCGCGGCGCGCCACGCCCGCTGCTCGCATTTGCCAAGGACGCTACTGTCGGCGTAGACCTGTTCTTCGTACTTTCCGGATTTCTCATCACGAGCATTCTGATCCGGTCGAAAGGAACGCCGGGAACGCTGCGGCAGTTTTATTCCCGGCGCATTCTGCGCATCTGGCCGGTGTATTATGTTCTCCTCGCCGTGAAGTGCCTGGAGACGTGGTGGACGCGCACACCGTACAGCTGGGCGCGCTGTACGGTTTTCGTCCAAAATTTTCTTCCGGCATGGCCGGCGAGCGCGGACTTTAATCAAACCTGGTCGCTGTGCGTGGAAGAGCATTTCTACCTGGTGTGGCCGCTGCTCGTCCTCCTCCTTCCCAAAAGGGTTCTTCCGTTTATCGCCGGCGGCGTTGTCGCGATCTCACCGCTCGTGCGCGCCTTCGGCTTGCACAGGGGAGCGAATGCAAAGCAGTTGTACACCTATACGCAATACCGCCTTGACGGGATCGCGTTGGGAAGTCTGCTGGCATTGCTGCTTGCGGCCGGCATCCTCGATTCTGCGCTGGTTCGGCGGCTGGGCTGGATCATCCTGCTCGCATTTCTGCCTGCGGCTGTCTGGGTAGTCACGAGTCTCGGCGAGATGCAGCCGTTGCGGGTGATGTTTGGGGACAGCTTCTTCGCGCTTGCCTTCATTGGCCTTTTCTGTCTTACTTTGGAATCGGTGCATTTCATCCGAGTGCTATCGCTCGGGCCACTGCGCCATGTGGGAAAGATCAGCTACGGGCTGTATATGATCCATCCATTCGTATTTGCATTTGTAGGACAGCATCTGCTCGGGGTGAAGGGCATGTTTGCGGGCATTGGCACGTCGGTCGTCATCGCGGCGCTCTCCTGGAGATTTTTCGAATCGCCCATCCTGCAGATCGGACGGCGCGGCCCGAAGAGAAAACAAGCGACAATTCCGGATCTGGCTCGCGTGACCGTACCAGCCGGACTGCCCGCCGTATCCGAATAATCAGGCGCGGGCCGGGTTCACGATTGGAATTTCGCACAGATGAACTGGCGGCTTGCCTGGAAGTGCGATATTCTAGCGGCTTTATGACCGGACCTCAAGCTATCGAATTCGCCAAGAAAAACGACGCCCGGCAAGTCGACTTGCGCTTCACCGATCTGCCCGGCTTAAGCCAGCACATTTCGTATCCCATCAACATGCTCGAAGAAAGCTCGTTCGAAGACGGCTTCGGCATCGACGGCTCGAGCATCCGCGGATGGGCCGCCATCAACGAGAGCGACATGCTGATCATTCCCGATCCATCCACCGCTTTCATGGATCCGTTTGCGGAGACGCGCACGGTGGTGATGCTGGGCGATATTCTCGATCCGATTACGCGCCAGCACTACGACCGCGATCCCCGCTGGATCGCGAAAAAGGCCGAGTTGCACCTGAAAAACAGCGGCATCGCCGACACCGCCTACTTCGGTGCGGAAGCCGAATTTTTCATCTTCGACAACATCCGCTTCGACCAGAACCAGCACAGCGGTTTCTATTTTGTCGACGCCGAGGAGGGGCGCTGGAACTCGAGCCGCAAGCAGAACAACCTGGGCTACCGTCCTCGCTACAAGGAAGGATATTTCCCGGTCCCGCCGACCGATCATTACCAGGACTTGCGCAGCGAGATGGTGGCGACCATGCTCGAGTGCGGCCTCTCGATCGAGTGCCACCACCACGAAGTGGCCACCGGCGGCCAATGCGAGATCGATCAGAAATTCGACACGCTCGTCAAGTCGGCCGACAACATGATGCTCTACAAGTACATCGTGCGCAATGTCGCCTACCAGTACGGCAAGACCGTCACCTTCATGCCGAAGCCGCTTTTTGGAGATAACGGCAGCGGCATGCACACGCACCAGAGCCTCTGGGCGGGAGGCAAGCCGCTGTTTGCCGGCGATAACTATGCCGGACTCAGCCAGACCGCGCTCTGGTATATCGGTGGGCTGCTGCGCCACGCGCGCGCTCTCTCGGCGATCATCGCACCGACCACCAACAGCTACAAGCGCCTGGTGCCCGGCTATGAGGCTCCGGTCAACCTTGCCTACTCGCGGCGTAACCGTTCCGCCGCGGTCCGCATTCCGATGTACTCGAGCAGTCCGAAGGCCAAGCGCGTCGAGTTCCGCCCGCCCGACCCGGCTGCCAATCCGTACCTGGCGTTTGCAGCCATGATGATGGCCGGACTGGACGGCGTAATCAACAAGATCGACCCCGGCGAGCCGCTCGATAAGGACATCTATGACCTTTCTCCCGAAGAGATGAAGAAGGTGCCCTCCATGCCGGGTACGCTCGACGAGGCCCTTACCTGTCTGGAAGAAGATCACGAATTTTTAACCAAGGGCGACGTATTTTCCGAGGAGCTGATCGAGACCTTTGTTTCGTATAAACGAAAAGCCGAAGCCGAGGCGGTACGGCTACGCCCCCATCCTTATGAGTTCGCTCTGTATTACGATATTTAGTCGACGGTATTCAGCCCCGTTGGCGGGCGCCGCCTCAACGAATTCGCGGGAAGCGAGTTACGGAGTCGGCTGATAACTGCCCAGGAGCTTGACAAACTGACAACACTCTCGTAGATTCGCTAAAGCACTCTGCACGATTTTCTCGTCGACGCTGCCGAGAAAATCGACATAAAAAAGATATTCCCAGGGCTTTCCGCGAAACGGTCTGGATTCGATCTTGGTCAGGTTCAGATCACGGAGCGCGAAACAGGCCATCGCCCGGAACAGAGCGCCGGATCTGTTGGCGGTAGAGAAGACCAGCGAGGTTTTACGATTTCCTGCTGCACCACCGAGCGGTCGTGGTTGTTTCGTCAGCAGAAAAAATCGCGTAAAGTTTTCGCGGATGTCTTCAATGTTCTGCCGCAGAATGATACCGCCATATGTGTCCGCCGCAATGCGTGAGGCGATCGCCGCGGTGTCCTTCAAACCTTGCTCTTTAAGTGTCTTGACACTGCCGGCCGTGTCATAATACGCCGCCGGCGCAATACGCGGGTGCCTTTCGAAGAAGCGCTTGCACTGATTGAGCGCGACCGGATGCGACAGCGCTCGCGTGACCTGCCGGAACGAAACACCCGGCAGCACAATTAATTGATGCGAGATACGGATACTCGTCTCGCCCGAGATGACGAAATCGTAGTCGAGCAGATGGTCATAATTCTCATGAACACTGCCGTGCAGCGTATTTTCGATCGGAATGACGGCATAGTTCACTTCGTTCTTCTTCAAGGCTTCGAATACTTCCTTGAAGGAGGAGCGCGGCTCGAGCCGGATGCTCTCGCCCAGGAGTTTGAGGGCAGCCGAGTGGCTGAAGGCGCCAAGCTCCCCCTGAAAAGCGACTACAGGCTTTCGTTCCATTGGCATTTATCTTTTAGTGGACGCCGGGCGCGTTCCAAGCGGCCATGATACCGCCGGTCTTCCGTAGAACAACGCACATGTGCTCACTGTAAGCGCTTGACGGATGGTACACTGATCCGGGTTGTTCTGAAACCGGAACAGCTACCCGCATGAGATCATGGCTGCGCCATCTCCTAAGTTTCTCTCCGAGGATCCCGGACGTCGTCTCCGGCGCATCCGCGAACAACTGCGCTTACGCTATCGCGATGTCGAAGAAGCAAGCCAGCAGATCGCCCGGAATCGCGGAAACCAGGAATTTTCTGTAGGTCTTAGCCGCTTGGCAGACATCGAAAATAAGGGAACCCTTCCCTCTCTCTATCGCCTTTATTCCCTGTGCGCGATCTACGGCCTCAGTTTTCAGACCGTACTGACCTGGTTTGGAATCGATCTCAACAATCTCGCCACCGACGCTGCCCGGCTGTCATTGCGCGAGACACGCCTGATCGATTTCAGCTGCACGGAGTCCGTGCTGCCGGAAGCCCCCGTCGAATTCGACCGGACGCTCGACCTCTCCAAGACGATTTATCTGAATCCGCATATTCGCCGCTGGGGCAAGCTGGCACTGTCCGCGCTCGGGGCGGTCAATCTGCGTCGCCACCGGTACGCCTTCATCGGTGCCGACGACTGGTTCATGTATCCGATCCTTCCGCCCGGTTCTTTCGTCCAGATTGACGAGAACCAGCGCCGGCCCGAACCGCGAACCGGGGCTATGGCTTACGAACGGCCCATCTACTTTCTCGAACACCGCCAGGGATACCGCTGCGGATGGTGCAGCGAGAGAAACGGATTGCTGGTTGTGCAACCCCATCCCGAATCGAATATGGAGGTAGAGCTATTCCGCTTTCCGGGAGAAGTGGACGTAATCGGGCGGGTAATCGGTGTCGCTAAGCGTCTGGATTTGGCGAAGCGACGCCATATACATTCTTAAGCAGACCCAGAATCGCCTCGAAATCCGAGGCATGTTTTTCGCGTTCCGGCCCTTGAATGGACGCAGGCACCAGGTTTTTATACGGGGTAAGCCGCAGCCAGGCGTCGATTAACTCAACACGGTCAATCTGGCCAATTCCCGCGATATAGAGTTCGATATCGGACTTTTTCCGCTCGAGGGGGAACCCAATCCATTCCTTAAAGACTTGCTCGTGTATGCGGCGCAGCGTCCGGCTGGCATCGAGCGCACCCGAGATACTACTTGTTGCGCCGTAATGCTCATATCTGCCAGTATCGGGATTACGCAACCCCGCCAGATACACAAGCCGTCCGTACGAGGTTTCGATATGCGTAAGATCGCGGATGCATATCTCTGCCACAGCTTCCTCTTCCGGATGCGGCGCTGTCCTGCTTAGCATCAGAGCTTTTGTTTTAACTAATCTGGCACAGTTGCCCGGAGCATTCAATATAGGTCAGTACTACTAGGACCATACGTTCCGTTGTCGGAAAAGGTGGTTAGTACTGAGTTTCGCCCTTTTTCCTCCGCGTTACCGTACATTGTAGAGTTGTTGAACTCCACTATTAGAAGTTTAAATCCTACTATGAAAAAAACAATCTTTGCCTCGATTTTTGCTGGTACCGTGCTCCTCAGCGCCAGTTCTCTCAGCGCCGCTCCGAACGCCGGTATGCGAATAATCTCTTCGACGCTCTCCGCCACCCGTTCTTTGGATATGCCGATTCCCGAGCCGGGAAATCCCAACGTTCCTATGGCGTTTGACATTCCAATTCCGGAGCCCGGCAATCCGAATGTGCCGATGCTCGCCTTCGATATGCCGATTCCTGAGCCGGGACGCAAGACGGTTCCGATGGATATGCCGATTCCTGAGCCGGGACGCAAAACGGTGCCCATGGCACGCCAGAGTTAGTTGGCCCGGAGTTTTGGGCGACCCAGCGCCAACGGGCTTTGATCCGCTTTGTCCTCAATGGATTGCGCATCTTCGCAAAGAGCGGTTGTGTCGCCGTTGTAATTCTGATTAACTAACCAGAGAACGCGAATGGGCAACTCATGACCTGGGCGCAGATCGCGTCCGGACTGAGCGACATTCTCAGTCTTCTTTTGATCGTTCGGTTGGTTTTTTTGCGGCTCCATGCGGCATACCGGGTTTTTTGCGCCTTTTTGCTGCTCGAAATTATTTCTCAATCTTTTGCTTTTTTAGACAAATATACGCCCATTCGACATCTGGTAGATTATCGGGTCGCGTGGCTCGTTTTGCAGGTACTTTTCTGGATTTTATCGATTTGGATGGTCTATGCGCTGCTGCGCGCCATTCTGGAAAAGCTTCCCGGCATTTTGCGATTTTCGCGGCGCGTGCTGAAAATTGCGCTTCCCATTTCCATCCTCATTGCGCTCGTCACCGCCGGACCTGAATATGTAGCCTCAGGCGCCTCTATTGCCAAGGATCCGATCGATTACTTTGTCCTGCTCGGGCTGATTCTCTCCCGCATGGTTGCCACTGTCTGTGTTCTCATTCTGCTGGCAACGCTGCTGTTTATCCTCTGGTTCCCGGTCGCAATGCCGCGCAATCTTGCCATCTTCAGCATCGGCTTTGCGGTTTACTTTACCGCCAAAACATTCCTGCTCCTTTTTTACAATTTCTGGTCGCACGAAAGCCGAATGCTGGTGAGTAACATCGTTGCATTTATTCTTTGTATCTGCCTTGCGTACTGGATAAGCTTCATAAATAGGAATGGCGAGTTTGCGCAGGTAACCATCGGCCATAGCTGGCGCGCCAGCAAGCAAACCAGTCTTATGAAGGACTTGGAAGGCCTGAATGCTGTGTTGAGCCGCTCCGGGCGCCGTTGAAAATCGCGCCGTGAAATCTGCTCTTTCACGATCTAATTTGCCTGATTGCTCACAACGGCAAACTTTTTGCATAGGATTTTATGCCCTCCGCGGCAAAAATGCCGCAAAGGACTTGAACCCGGTGCGCCGTTCAGGTACCTTATAGGGTACGGAGAACTGCTTGATCTCGGCTCTAGTACTAACGCCCCTCTTACTCGTAGTACTGTTGTTCGCGCTCTTTGTACCGGTTCTGGTCAAATTACTCAAAGGTTCCCCTGCCCAGGAGATCACCTCAGAGTGGCTCGATAGCTTTTCGGTGGCGTCGTACTATCCGATGGAAGAGCTGCTCAGCGACGAAGACTTCAAATTTCTGGCCCGCCAGCCCGGTTTTGACCTGTCTCTTTACCGCAAGCTGCGGCGCGACCGGCTGCATATCTTCAAACAATATCTCAACCGGGCGATTGCGGATTTCAACCGCCTGCACACCGCCATCCGGATGCTGGTCGCCTATTCGCAGGAAGACTGCTCAGAAGTTGTGGCGCGTCTCGTCCGGCTGCGCATCGGATTCTTCTGCGCGGTGATCAAAGCGGAATTCAGCTACCGGTTGTGTCTGGTGGGCTTCCGCTCGCTCGCGGTACGCTCGCTGATCGGCCGCCTCGAAGAGATGAACCTGCAACTCAACCAGGTGCTCGCGCCGCGCGCGGCCTGAGCCCGTCTAATCCAACTCACGCGGCGTTTCGCCCAGAAATCGCTTCAGCGCCCGCTGCGCGTCATCGTAGTCCCGGAACTCTCGTTCTGCGGCTTTGAATTCGCGTGTGTGGACCGAGCGCCGCGCGCCGCGATGCTCGGTCGGATAGCGCAGGTGCAGCATCTCGTGAAAAAGAACATACCGCACCACCAGTTCGGGCGCAACCGGTGAATCGAGTATCCGGCTCAGCACGATAGTGTGGTGCGAGGGGTCGTAATGGCCTAATATGCTCCGTGAGCGCCGCCGGCTCCAGCCCAGGCGCGGCCGCGCCATCAGGCCGTGAAAATACGCCAGGTTCAGCTCTTCAAATAGCGCGCACAGATCGTAGACATGGCCCGCCGGATCCAGTATGAGCTTACGGCCGCGTTCCTGCTGCACGGCGTGCAGGCTGCGGCGCACCTCGGGACGATTCAGATAGCGGCGGTAACGCGCCAGAACACTGTTGTCGGGCGTGCGCCGGAACAACTTCGAAATCAGAATGGCAGCCAGTGCTTCCTGAATGGGCGCGGGCGCGTCTTTGAGTACATCGCTGATATCCACCGCGAGTATTCCATCCTCCAACCGGATGCGGCTGTTCGCATTGGCATAGCGGCGGTACTCCACACGCACTCCGGTCAGCGGGGTGCGCGGTTTCACCGAACGAAAAACACGCAAGTAAATCTGCTCTATTGTTTCAAAGAAAAGAGCGCTCTCGACTTGCATTTTCCACCAAATGTAACATGGTGATTCGGGCCTACTGCAGGCAGGAGTTTCTTTTTGAGAGCCAAAATCAGCTCGATCGGTTGTCACGTTCCGGCGCACGCTCTGACCAACGACGATTTGTCCAGGATGGTCGAGACGAATGATCAATGGATTATGGAACGCACCGGTATCCGCGAGCGGCGTATCGCCGACGCCGCCATTGCCACATCCGACATGGCGGTGGAAGCGGCGCGCGACGCGCTCACCCGCCGCGGCATTCCGGCGGCCGACGTCGAAGTCATTCTCGTTTGCACCGTTACCCCGGATATGCTCTTTCCCTCGACTGCCTGCCTGGTACAGGACCGTCTAGGGGCGGCAAATGCCTGGGGATTCGATCTGTCGGCCGCCTGTTCGGGCTTTCTGTACGGCTTGACGACCGCGGCGAACCTGGTCGCGAGTGGGGCACATCGTTGCGTGCTCGTCATCGGCGCCGATACCATGTCGCGGATCATCGATTACCGGGACCGTTCCACCTGCATTCTCTTCGGCGACGGTGCTGGCGCATTCTTAGTCGAGCCATGCGCCGACGGGGAGGACTGCGGTTATATCGGACACCTGAATCAGGTCGATGGCTCCGGCGCACCCTATCTCAACATGCCGGCCGGCGGCAGCCGCCTGCCCGCCAGCGCCGAAACCGTCGCCGAACGGCTTCACTATGTGAAGCAGGAAGGCAACCAGGTCTTCAAATTCGCGGTGCGCAAGATGCAGGAGATCTCCGAAGAGCTGCTGGCCCGCCACGGTTTCAAAGGTTCCGACGTGAGTTTGCTGATTCCTCACCAGGCAAACCGGCGCATCATCATCGCCACGGCGGAACGGCTGGGGTTGCCGCTCGAAAAGGTGATTATCAATCTCGACCGGTACGGCAACACGACTGCCGCAACCATCCCGCTCGCCACGCGCGATGCGGTCTGCACGGGAAAGCTCAAGAAAGGCGACCTGGTGTTATTTGCCGCGGTCGGCGCCGGCTATACGGCCGGAGCGAGTCTCTGGCGCTGGGGCTGATCTGCGCCTTCAGTTTTCTTCCGCCGCCTCTGCTCCGTCCCGATTACCCGGCTTCGGTGCATGCATAGCCGCCGCTTTAAGCGCACGTGCTCGTTCGGCGCGCAGGCGGTCGTATTCTCTTGTGACTTTTAAGACATAATTGCGCGTTTCAGCATACGGAGGCACCCCGCCGAAACGTGCTACCGCTCCGGGTCCCGCGTTATATGCCGCAAGCGCCAGCGCGGAGTTGTAGTGATAGCGCAGCAGCAGCGCGCGCAGGTACTTTGCGCCGCCCAGCGCATTCTCCCTGGCCTGCATCGGATCCACGGCCAGTTCTTTCGCAGTGCCCGGCATGAGCTGCATCAGCCCCAGAGCGCCTTTGGACGAAACCGCGTCCGGCCTGAAGCCCGACTCGACGCGTGCCACGCTGCGCACGAAATCGGCATCTATCCCTTCCGCTTCGGCGGCTTCGGCCAGCAGAAGACGCGGGTCCGTGTTCGCCACGCTCGCTTTCACCGGTTCCGGTCTGTTTGCAGGCGACGACGGCTCGGACGTGATGCCGGCGATATCTGCGGGCGGAATTTCGATGCTGCCGGAGCCCACCTGGAGGCGCAGATTCGCCCCCTTCTGCGTATGCGAATCGGCGTGAAGACAGAAGCCGGTCTTGAGACAGACCAATTCCGAGGCAAACCCCGGAACGGCTAAAAGCGCCCCGACCAGAAGAATAGGAAAACGAGTCAACAAATCGAAATCTCAGTATGCCGTAAGCGAAAGCTCTTCCGACTCGGAAATCATCGGAGCTTCGTCATCCAGCAATAGCAATTCGTGTTCCAGAAGGGTAGCGGAAACCAGCGTCTTCACGGCAAACTCGGCGATGCCGCTGTGCTTGCCGTAACGCGTCGAAAACAAATCAGAAACATCCTGCAGCTGTTTTCGAATATTGGAGAGAAAGCGCGCCATGGCGGCATGTTCGTCCGGACTTAGCGGATACTGCACGCACACTCCTTCGGGGTATTTTCCTCGATTTTGTCATGAAACCGGTTTATCTGCCTATAAAGAATTTGTACAGGATGCGTGACGGCGCAACGATATAGTGCCAAGTAATGGGAAAGCCGATCAAACTTGTTTGCAGCCGCTGCAACAAAACGTTTTCAGCAAACGAACTTTTGAACCTTTGCGAGTGCGGCGGGCCGCTGCTGGTCCGCTACGATCTGGCCGCAGTGCGCGCGCGCTGGCCGCGGGAGGCGCTGCAGAACGCGGCCGCGAATATGTGGCGTTATGAGCCGGTTCTGCCGGCTTCACTCGAGGAAGCGGTCACGCTCGGGGAAGGCTGGACTCCACTGCTTGCGGTGCCGAAGCTGGCCGCGGAACTGGGTGCGCGGAACGTCTGGGTCAAAGATGAAGGAACGAACCCAACGGGATCGTTCAAGGCGCGCGGCATGTCGGCGGCGGTGACGATGGCGCGGAAACTGGGGGCAACGAAGCTGGCGGCTCCCTCGGCCGGTAATGCTGGCGGTGCGCTGGCGGCATACGCAGCGGCAGCGGAACTGGAAGCGCACATCTTCATGCCCGCCGATGTGCCGCAGGCGAATTTCATTGAATGCAAAGCGCTCGGCGCGCAGGTCACGCTTGTGAATGGGTTGATCAGCGATTGCGGCCGGATTGTCGGCGAACAAAAAGAGAAGGAGGGCTGGTTCGAGGTCAGCACGCTGAAAGAGCCGTATCGCATTGAGGGCAAAAAGACAATGGGCTACGAACTCGCCGAGCAGTTCGTTTGGCAAATTCCGGATGCGATCTTGTATCCGTGCGGCGGCGGTGTCGGGCTGATCGGCATGTGGAAGGCTTTCGAAGAGTTGGAAGAACTCGGCTGGATCGGCCGCAAGCGCCCGAAAATGATCGCGGTACAGGCGGCGGGCTGCGCGCCCATCGTGCGAGCGTTCGAACAGAATGCAGAAACGAGTGAGGCCTGGATTGGGGCGCATACGGTGGCAAGCGGTCTGCGAGTACCGAAAGCGCTGGGCGATTTCCTGGTTCTGCGCGCAATACGCGCAAGCGGCGGTACGGCCATCGCCGTTTCGGATGAAGAGATACTCGACGGCGCACTCGCGCTGGCACGCCTGGAGGGCATTTTTGCGGCCCCCGAAACAGGCGCTTGCGTAGCGGCGCTCGGGCGGCTTTTCCAAAACGGATTTTTGCAGCCCGAGGAACGCGTGGTGATCTTCAATACGGGTTCCGGGCTGAAATACCTGGAAGCGTATGCGACGCGTTTTCCGCGGCGCGCCGCCGGCGAGCAGGATAAGCTCGGCGGCCTCATCACACCGCGTTGAAACCGAAGTTTCTACTTTGCCGTGGCAATTTTGCGGCGGGTTATGGGACCATAAGAAGGTAAGTTTGGAGGCCTCGATTTTCCTGGCTTGGATGCTCTCCCGGCTGATCGGTATATGCGAGTTCCGAACGATTCAGTTAGGAGATTGGGGAAGTGACTAAGCTGTTCGTGGGGAACCTGCCCTACAAGGCTACCGAAGCCGACATTCAAGCTTTCTTCGCCGAGGCTGGCGTGCATGTCGACAGTGTAAATATTCTGCGAGACCGCTTTAGTGGTGAAGCGCGCGGTTTCGGATTCGTGGAGATCAACGACGATGCACAGGCCACGCAAGCGGTACAGGCGTGCAACGGGCGCCAGTTAATGGGACGCGCGCTGGTGGTAAATGAAGCGCGCCCGCCTGAGCGCCGCGAACGCTCGCAAGGGCCGGGGCAGCAGCGCGACTTCGGTGGCAGTAAGAATCGCTGGTAATGCTAGTTCCGCACGTCCTGTGTCCGGCCTTTCCAGCCGCCTCCGCGCCCGTTCCAGTAGAGGAGTGCTGAATAGACAGTCGCTCCCAGGTAAAACAATGCGATGAACGGCAGGCAAACAGCCCAGGCCCACGCAAGGCGGTAGAAGCGCACAGTGGGCCAATAGCAGATCGTCATCGCGAGCCAGGCCGTAACACCCGCTAGGGCCGCGGTGCGATTCCCAGCGCATAACGCGACTACTGGAATTACATAGATAAGCAGGAGCGCGACAACGGTTGCAAGCAGCAGCCAGAACGAATGACGCAACTGGCTGAAGGCGCTGCGTGCGATCATGCGGCCGATTTCGGCGCTGCTTCCGTATGGACGGATGCTGCGCGTTTCGTTCGTCAGGCCCATCCAGATTGTGCCGCCGCTGCGTTTTATGGCCCTCGCCAGCGAGCAATCGTCGATGACTTGGTGGCGAATGGCCGCCAGCCCGCCGATACGCGCGAGCGCCGCCGGTTTGATGAGCATGCACCCGCCTGCCGCGCCGGCGGTTTTTGCTTTCGCATTCGCGATCCAGGCGGGCGGATAAAGTTTGAGAAAGAAAAAGACAAAGGCGGGGATGAGGGCGCGTTCCGCCAACGAATCGCAGGTGAGTTTCACCATGAGCGACGTGAGATCGCAGCTCTTCTTTTCGGAGATTGCGAGCAGATGGCGAACACTGTCGCGCTCGTGCACGATATCGGCATCGGTGAACAGGACGTAATCGGGACGTTCGGTGAGCGCATGCGAAAGGCCTTGCGAGAGCGCCCACAGCTTGCCGGTCCAGCCGGAGATGAGGGGTTTCGCCTGGATCGCGGTGAAGCGATGGGACGAGTGGATTGCAGCGGCGGCCGCACGCGCGATTTCAGCGGTACTGTCGATGCTCGAGTCATCGACAACGATTACATTCAGCGGAATGCTTTGATCGAGCAGAGATCGGACGGCGCGTGCGATGGTTTCCGCTTCATTGCGCGCCGGAACGATGGCGACGATGTTGCGCGCGGGCGGCGCGGCATCCGCAATGGGCAGAATGGCGCGCGAGATACGCCAAAATGCGCCGCGCCCAAACAGGATGTAGATCCAGATGACGAGCGAAATGGCGGCGAGGATGGCGAGAAGCACGCTATGACGGCTGCTGTTGCGTCAGGCAATGCAGCGTGCCGAGTCCGAGGACAAGGTCGGTAGAGGCGATGCCGATCACTTTGCGCGACGGGAAGAGCTCGGCGAGTTTGTTGAGCGCATGGCGATCGTTCGGATCGTTGAACGTAGGCACGAGCACGGTCTCGTTCGCGATGTAGAAATTTGCGTAGCTGGCGGGCAGTCGCTGGCCGTCGAAGAAGACGGGCTCGGGCATGGGCAGTGTTTCGATACGCAGACCTGGGGCTCGTTCTTTGAGGAGCGCGAGATTTTCTGCAAGCGGTTCGTAGTTCGTTTCGCTTTTATCAGGCTCGCCTGCGATGACGATTGTGTTTTCATTCGTAAAGCGCGCGAGATCGTCGATATGGCCGTGCGTATCATCGCCGGCGATGCCGTTGCGCAGCCAGATGGTTTCGTTTGCGCCCAGGTATTGACGAAAAATGCTTTCGTAATCAGCGCGCGTGAAGCCTGGATTGCGTGTCTGGATGTCACTCAGCAGGCATTCTTCTGTGGTAAGAATTGTGCCTGCACCGTTTACATCGATGGCGCCGCCCTCGAGCACAACCGGCCTGTTTTTGTCGACCGGTGTTTCGATCGGGAATTCAAGCTGCTTTGCCAGCGCGGGAGTGACAGTGTCGTCGGCGGCGGAATTCTCGTACTTGGCCCAGCCGTTGAAGCGCCAGTTGAGCATGGTGAGCCGGCCCGCTTCGTCGCGTACGAAAGTCGGGCAGAAATCGCGCGTCCAGCTTCGATCGGTCGGAAGCTCGAAGAATTCAACGGCATTCCGATCGGCGCCGCATTTTTCGAGCACGTTGCGCGCCTCATTTTTTGCCTGTGCGTTTTCCACGAGTATGCGCACGCGCTCGACACGCGAAAGATGCCGGGTGATCTCGCCGTAGATCCACTGAATCGGCTCGAACTTACCGGGCCAGTCGGTTTCTTCGTGCGGCCATGCAAGCCAGGTCGCCTCGTGCGGCTCCCATTCGGCCGGCATCCGGAACGATGCGGTCATTTAACCGAGCCACCGATTCGTAATCGGAGCGTAAGCGTCAATCCGGCGGTCGCGCAGAAAGGGCCAGTTGCGGCGCACTTCGTCCATCTGCTTCGGATCGCATTCGACAACAAGAATTTCTTCTCTATCGGCGCTGGCCTGCGCGATCACGCGCCCGAACGGATCGGCGACGAACGAATTGCCCCAGAACTCGAGCCCGCTCTCGGGAGAGCCTTCGTAGCCGGTGCGATTGACGGCCGCGACGAAGACACCGTTAGAAATGGCATGGGCGCGCTGGATGGTGCGCCAGGCATCGAGCTGCGCTTCGCCGTACTGCGCTTTTTCGGAAGGATGCCAGCCGATGGCAGTCGGATAGAACAGAATGTTTGCACCCTGCAGGCTCGTGATTCGCGCGCCTTCGGGATACCACTGGTCCCAGCAGACAAGGACACCGATGCGCGAATAGCGCGTTTCAAAATTTTGAAAGCCGAGATCGCCCGGAGTGAAATAGAACTTCTCGTAATAGAGCGGATCGTCGGGAATGTGCATTTTTCGATAGACGCCTGCCAGAGACCCGTCGGCGTCGAGGATGGCGGCGGTGTTGTGATATAGGCCCTGCGCGCGTTTTTCAAACAATGATGCGACGATGGACACCTGCAGCTCGCGTGCGACTGCGCCAAGCGCTTCGGTGGAAGGTCCGGGAATCGTTTCGGCGAGATCAAAGAGCGCCGCGTTTTCCTCACGGCAGAAATACTGGCTGCGGAACAGCTCCTGCAGGCAGATAATCTCCGCGCCTTGTGCGGCTGCTTCACGCGTCTTTTGAATGGCCTTCTGCAGATTGGCTTCGGAATCGGTGGAGCAGGTCATCTGCACGAGGCCGATGTGGAAGCGGGAATCTCTATTTGTTATAGCCGGCATTTCACATGTAAATGCCGCCGTTCACATCGAGCACATGGCCGGTGATGAAGGCGGCTTCGTCGCTGACGAGAAATTTGACGGCCGCCGCAATGTCTTCAGGCGCACCCATACGCTTAAGCGGAGTCTCATCAATCATCTTTTGCTTTAGCTCGGCAGCAAGCACGCCGGTCATATCGGTTTCAATGAAGCCCGGCGCGACGGCATTCACGGTGATATTGCGGCTGCCGACCTCCTTTGCCAGCGCCTTGGTGAGGCCTATCAGACCGGCTTTCGATGCAACGTAATTCGCCTGGCCGGGATTGCCCATTTCGCCGACGACAGACGAGATGTTCACGACGCGGCCCCAGCGCTCGCGCATCATGCCGGGCAAGACTTGTTGAATTGCGTAGAATGCGCCGCTGAGATTCGTCGTGAGGACGCTTTCCCAATCGGCCTGTTTCATGCGTACGGCGAGACCGTCTTTCGTCACGCCGGCGTTGTTGATGAGAATGTCGATGCGGCCGAAGTCCTGCGTCGTCTTTTTGAACGCGTCTGCAATGGTCGCGCTGCTGGCGAGATCGATTTCGACGACGAACGGTTCGCCGCCTTGCGCGCGGATCGCTTCAGCGACTTCTTCGAGCTTGTCGCGCTGCCGAGCGGCTAATGCGACACGATGCCCGCCTGCCGCAATGGCAAGTGCGCATGCGCGTCCGATGCCACGGCTGGCCCCCGTGATGAAAGCAGTTCGTCTCGCCATGATTCAATCTCATGATAATGGGTGATACATGCCATTCGATGATTTGCGCGAGTTTGTGCACGCGCTTGAGAAGCACGGCGAGCTGAAGCGGATTTCGTTTCCGGTCGATCCTTATCTCGAGATCACGGAGTTCGCCGATCGCGCGGCGAAAACAGGCGGGCCGGCGCTGCTGTTCGAGAATCCGAAATCTCGCGTACCATTGTTGATCAACGCGTTTGCCAGCAAGCGCCGGATGGAGATCGCGCTTGACGTCAACGATATCGAGGAGATCGCGCAGCGTATCGCGGGATTTCTTGAAATGCAGCAGCCGCACGGCTGGGTGGACAAACTGAAGCTGCTGCCGAAATTGGCGGAATTGAATGCTGTGTTTCCAAGAACGGTTGCGAGCGGTCCATGTAAGGACGTGATCGAGAGGAAAGATTTTTCGCTCGCTGACTACCCGATTCTGCACTGCTGGCCAGGCGATGCGGGCCGTTTCATCACGCTGCCGATGGTGTTTTCGAAGCATCCCGAAACGGGCAAGCGCAATTGCGGCATGTACCGCATGCAGGTATTCGACGAACGCACGACGGGCATGCACTGGCAGAAGCAGAAGCAGGGGGCGGAGCATTACCGGCGCTTGGCGGCGGAAGGCAAAGAGACGCGCATGCCGGTTGCGGTGGCGATCGGATGCGATCCGGCAACGATTTTTTCCGCTGTGCTGCCGCTGCCGCCTGCTATCGACGAGATGATGTTCGCCGGATTCTTGCGCGGCAAAGCGGTCGAGATGGTGAAATGCGAGACATGCGATCTCGAAGTGCCTGCGAATGCGGAGATCGTGCTCGAAGGTTATTTGAATTTGGGCGAGCTGCGCCGCGAAGGTCCGTTTGGCGATCACACCGGGTTCTACTCGCTCGATGACGAGTATCCGGTATTCCATATCGAGTGCGTGACACGGCGCAGGAAGCCGATTTATGCGGCGACGATTGTCGGCCCTCCTCCGATGGAAGATTACTACATGGGCAAGGCCATTGAACGCATTTTCCTGCCGCTCATGAAGACGCAATTGCCCGAGGTGCGCGACATCTGCATGCCGGCCGAGGGCATCTTCCATAACTTGATGCTGATTTCGATCCGCAAGTCCTATCCAGGGCAGGCGCGAAAGGTGATGCACGCGATCTGGGGTCTCGGTCAGGCCATGTTCAGCAAGTGCATCGTTGTGGTAGATGAAGATGTGGACGTGCAGAACGTGCGCGAGGTGGCGTGGAAAGCGCTCAACAATATCGACCCCGAGCGCGACATCGAGTTTTGTCTCGGACCGGTCGATTCACTCGATCATGCGAGCCGGATGCCGAACTATGGTTCGAAGATGGGTGTGGACGCGACGACAAAGTTCAGGACGGAAGGCTTTACAAGGCGCTGGCCGAATGTGATTGCGATGACGCCGGAGGTGCAAGCGCGGGTGGATGAGCTCTGGCGCAAAGCCGGACTCGCAAAGTAGTTGTGGAGCGCATTCCCTATCGCGCCACCTCGGGCGGAGCTTCGTATGCGGACCTGCAGCTTCCGGTCTGCATTCTGCTCGATAACGTGCGCAGTATGTACAACGTGGGCGCGTTCTTTCGCACAGCCGACGGGGCGAGGATTGAGCGGCTGCTGTTGAGCGGGATCACCGCGCGTCCTCCCAAAAAGGCGATTCACAAAACGGCGCTCGGGGCGGAGGAGCGCGTTGCCTGGGAGGCGGTTCCGGATCCGGCTCATGCGGTCGGCGAGTTGCGGGCGCGAGAGTACGAGATTGCCGCGATTGAAACCAGCACGGCAGCGATCGATATCTTCGACTGGCAGCCGCGCTTTCCGGTTTGCGTGCTATTCGGGCATGAAGTAGACGGCCTGTCCCCTGCCCTGCTCGCGGCCTGCGATACGCACGTGCGCATACCCATGCTCGGCTTGAAGCATTCGTTGAACGTAGCGAGCGCGGGGGCGGTGGTGATGTATGAGCTACTGCGCAAGTATCGGGCGCTAGTTGATGGGACGCCAGGCGCGCCCGTCTCGCTTTAGCAAGTCGTCCCCGGCTGCGGGTCCCTGACTGCCCGCCGCATAGTTTGGAAAATTGTTCGGCGCTTCCGAGCTCCAGACGTCGAGAACAGGCTGGACTACGCGCCAGCCGGCTTCGATGTTATCGGCGCGTTGGAACAATGTGGCATCGCCGGTCATCACGTCGTAGAGCAGCGTTTCATAACCGGTCGCAGGCGCTGCGCCGAAGTAATCGACGTATTTAAAATCCATGCGGACGTCGCCGACCTTCATCTCGGGGCCGGGAATCTTTGCGCCGAATTCGAAGGCAATCCCTTCATCGGGTTGAATGCGCAGCAGCAGCCAGTTCGGAATCGGTTTCTCAATCTCGATATCGCGCAGCAGCGCGGCAGGGACTTCCTTAAACTTAATGGCGATTTGTGTTTTGCGGCGCGCCATGCGCTTGCCGGTGCGGACGTAGAATGGAACGCCCGACCAGCGCCAGTTATCGATACTGAGGCGCATAGCGGCGTAGGTTTCGACGTCGCTTGTTGGCGAGACGTTCGGTTCCTGGCGATAAGCGGGAACTTTTTCGCCCCCAATCTCGCCCGCGCCATACTGACCGCGTACCGCGCTGCACGGCACCTCGTCTTTTGAACAGATTTTGACCGCTTCGATGACCTTGGCTTTTTCCGAACGGATCGCATCGGCGCTGAACGAGTTTGGCGCTTCCATCGCCGTCATGGAAACGAGCTGACAAACGTGATTGGGGACCATGTCGCGCAGCGCACCGGTCCTTTCATAGAATGCGCCCCGTTTTTCGACGCCGACGGTTTCAGCGACCGTGATCTGCACATGATCAATGCGGTCGCGGTTCCACAGCGGCTCGAAGAGGCCGTTCGCGAAACGGAACAGCATGATGTTCTGAACCGTCTCCTTTCCGAGGAAATGATCGATGCGATAGATCTGGTTTTCGCCGAGCACGTTAAGGATCTGGCGGTTGAGCGCCTGGGCGGAGGCGAGATCGTGGCCAAAGGGTTTTTCGATGACCACACGCCGCCAGTCCCCCTTCGTTTCTTTGGCGAGCCCGCTGCGGCCTAGCTGCTCGACTACGGTTGCGAAGAAGCGGTCGGCGATGGCGAGATAGAAAAGGTAGTTGCATTCCGTCCGGCGTTCTTTATCCGTCGCGGCCAGCTTCGACTTGAGCGTCTGGTAGTTTTCCGGGTTCGTGAGATCGCCCTGGAGATAGGACATGCGCGAGGTGAGCCATTTCCAGGCATCCTCCTGCAGCGTCCCGTTATTTTCCGGTCCTTTGACAAACTCCCGCAGCATGCCAACAAGTTCTTCGCGCCAGCTTTCGTCATTATGTTCGGCGAGATCGAAGCCGATGATGGCGAATTCTTCCGGCAGCAACCTGGCGCAGGCCAGATTATAGAGCGCTGGTACGATCAGGCGTTTGGTGAGGTCGCCCGCCGCTCCGAAGATGACGAGCGCGCACGCTCCGGCCGGCTTGGCGCCGCTTGCGAGATCATGTGGCATTCCTCTATTCTCGAACGAGACTATCTATGAACCTGAGCGAGCAGCTTGCGTTTCTGTTTATTCTGGCGATTCCGATCGCCTGCGTTGCATGGACGGTTACGCATGAAGAGGTGTTTCGCGAGCCGCGCGAGTGGTGTAAAAACAAGAGCGAACTTTGTAATAAGCTTCTCAAGCGCAAGTTCTTTTACTTATTTACCTGCGAGTACTGTTTCAGCCACTATGTCACGGTCGCCTTTCTGATCATTACGCGCTTCAAGCTGCTGTATCGGGATTGGCGTGGATATCTGGTAAGCGCCTTCGCTTTGGTATGGGTAGCAAATATTTACATGAATCTTTATGCGCGCGTGCGCCTGGATATTAAACGCGAGCGGGTCGAGATCGAGGCTCACGAGAAATCTATTTCGCAGCCAGAACCTTCTGCTGATCGGCAGGGCTAAGTTCGTCGAATAAGTGGGTAAAGACGGCGTTGGTCCAGCCGAAGCCAGCCTGGTTGGCGGTGTACCCGAAATGAATCTGCGATTCGACGTTTGAACTCGCGTGCACGACGTCGTATTTTTCGACGATAACGCCGCGATGCAGGAAATCGCGATGAATCAACGAGAGCCATTTGACGGTGATACGATCGGCATCCTCTTTGTAACCGTAGCGGCGCAGACCATCGATGGCGATCATGTGGAGCGGCCCCCAGCCGAAGGGCGCGTCCCACTGGTTTCCGCTGACGTTGGTGCTGGTTTGCAAGCCGCCTTCACGCTCGAACAGCATGAGATTCTGTTCCACCCGGGCAGCCTGTTTCTTACTGGCAATGCCGGTCCAAAGCGGGTAAAAGGTTGTAAGAAATGGATAATGCCGCTGCTCGCTGGTGACAAAGTTGTAGTCGTAGTAAAGACCGTCTTTCTCGTTCCACATCAGGCGATTGACACGTTGCGCTCTTTCCTGTGCGCGTTTGCGCCAGGGCTTTGCCTCATCAGCACGATTTAATGTTTCCAGAATCTGCGCGGTCTGCATTTCCATCATGTAGAGGAGTGAGTTCAGGCAGACCGGATTGTAGTGAATGATATCGATATTGAAGGGTCCAAAGCGGTTCGAGGGATCGAAGCCGGATTCGCGCATGGAACGATCGCCCTTATAGAAGAGCGGAGTCAGTGTATCGGTGGCGCGATCGTAGTACTGGCCGACATCGTAATCGGTAATTTGATGTGCTTTGAAATAGGCTTTGACGAGATCGTAGTGCGTTTGCCCCTGAGCATTGCGTTCGGCCGAGACGACCTCGGGCGCGGGGCCTTCGCCGAAGTCCCAATAACGAGCGAGTCCGGTTTCGGGAGTAAGATGCGGCTCAGTCGTCCATAACCTGTAATATTGTTCGATCTCCGGCAGAGCCTTAGCCAGATAGTTGGCATCGTGCGTCTTATCGTACACGCCTGTAACCATCTGGGTAAGAAAGGGCGGCTGCGAGCGGTTGAGATAGTAAGTGCGATTGGCATTCAGCACCTTGCCGCCGTAATTTTTTATCTGATAGAGAAAGTTATCGGCCATGTCCTTGGCATGATCCAGATCGTGATCGCGCAGCAGGCCGACTTGGATGAAGTAACTATCCCAGCCATACATTTCGTTAAAACGTCCGCCGGGGACGACATAGGGATGCGGAAGATAGAGCAGGCCCTGTTCGGTGATCTTGTTGATGTTGTCGGGCAGCGGGCGCAGGGCGATGGTCTTCATGCCGGCCTCGGGGACTTCGGCGCGTAATTCCTGTTCGACTTTTGCGACATCTTCGGTGCGCGGGATGTAGACGGGCCAGCGGCCTTGCACATCGGGGTGAAATTTGGGATCGACAGCCGCGGTGGGGAGCGTGCGATTCGAGCGGCGCAGAACCTTCCAGCTCTGGTCGATGTACTGAAGGATATCGGTTGTCTGCGCGAAGGCAGTAATTACAACGGCGGCGATTAACGAGGCGGCGAGCTTCTTCATGCGTTGCTCTCAAAAATGAAACGTGACCATTTGGGTACGATAGCCGTTTCCAGCCGGGAATCGCAAACGTATACTCCCATTAGCCATTTGCGCGCCGTCGACTGTTACCTCAGAACGGTTCAAACGGGTTTGGAGATCGTATGTGGAACCGCCCTGCGCGGCAAAAAGGAAACGGGCTTCATGGGCCGTATAGCTTTGATCGAGCACTTTGAGCTGCTTTGTTGGATCGCCGGGGTTCGGGAGCTCAGCCGCAATGGCGATTTCGACCGGTTCCGCAGGAATTGCAAGCGTGCGGCCGCACGGCTTCGCCGGCGCATTCTGCGCTGCAAGGCAAATCGCGGATTTGGTTTCGACCAGCCAGCGATCGCCGGCGCGACGATAAATGAGATCGGCGCGTGTCTCGCCAAGTGGAACATTGTGCAAAGTCGCATGATCCCAATCGGCCGGCAGATGCGGGGCGAGGCGCAGCGTGTGATGCGAGGCGTCCCAGTCGAGGCCGAAGAGGCCGCGCACCAGAGGCGTGATAACCATGGCCGAAGACCAGGTTTGATGCGAGCTGCTGCGGCCGAGCGGCTGGAAGAACTCGCCGGAGAGTAACTCCGTTACGGAACCGAGGTCTTGCGTCCACGTTAGCCCGGCATTTTGCATGAGATGCGCGTAACCAGAGAGCGAGCGGCCGGCGCGATATTCGGCGAGCGAGACCCAGCCGGTGAAGAGCGGCCAGATCGAGCCCTGGTGATAACTGATCGGATCGTAGAATGGCGTGCGATCGCTGATATCGCGCGTGCCCCAATCGGCGGAGATGTCGGGCGAGGCCCAGCGCGAGAGCATCGGTCCGGCATTTTTCAGGCTGTAAGTGCCGTCCCACCAGGCGACGGCCGGATAGATCGATTCGGTGCGGTCGAGCGAGCCGTCGGAGTTGCGGCTGAAGGCGTAGAACGGCTCTTTTGCCGAGTAGAATTCGCTTTCGATTTTTGACGCAAGCTCAACCGCTTTCTTTTTTGCGGATTCGACAAGTTCGCGATCGCCCACTTCGTTTGCGAGCTGCGCCATGGCGAGCGAAGACTGCTCGTCAAGTGCGGCCAAGTAGATTTCTTCCTGCGGCATGCCCTGCGGCCACGATTCGACCCAGCCGGTGCCCTGGCTATTGGAGTAAATGCCATCATTCGCTTCGTGCGCGCGCGTGAAGGCGTAGGCTTTGCGGAGCGCGTCCCAGTGCGTCTTGATGTAGGCCAGATCGCCGCTCGTACGCAGATAATCGGCCATGGCCATGACGAGGAGGGGCGTGGAATCTGCGGAGGCGTAGAAGTATGGAGTCTTTGTCCAATCCAGCGCTTCGGCGGATTGCGAAAACTCGTGCATGATTTTACCGTCGGCGCGCTGGCGGGCGAAAAGAAAGTCGAGCGCGCGGCGTGTGAGTGCGAAATCGCCGTAGCTGTTGATGGCGTAGGAGGTCCAGAGGGTATCGCGGCCGAAAAACCAGGCGTAACCGGGCCGCGCGGAATCAGCGGATTCGTAGTAGCCGGCAATCAGGCCCGTTTCTTTGCCGTGCTGCACCTGTGCCTGATCGATCGCGATTTCGGCCCAGCGCAGCGCTTCATCGAGGCGAGTGTCGGGAGTTTCAGACGTTAGGCGGGTATCGAAGAAATGCGCGTAGTAGTTTTCGGTTTCGGCGAGTAGACGGCGCGCGGCAGATTCATCGAGCGCTGCCGGTGCGCCGCCGTGCGCGAGCGAGATCGTCAACGGAAAAAGCGTGCCCGCATCGTGCTTGGGATCGAAATGCAATTTCAATTCGAGCGGATAGGTCTGGGGATGCTCCTGGTAAGGCACCAGGATGCCGGGCTGCGTGCGCGGCATCGAGACAAATCCCGAGAAATCGGAATCATCGGTGTGCAGAATGTAATAACCGCTCGCGCCTTGTTTCACCCATTCGCCGGAGGGGCGGCCGTGACTCGGCGCAGGCCACATCGCGAGCATTTCCGGCGTGAAAGAAAACGTGAGATCGAGCGGACGCGCGGCGGCAATTTCAAAAAAGACGACCGCAGCAGCAGGCGCTTCGCTGCGAGCCGCGAACATGTGCTGGCGGATCGTGAACGCTGCGTGCGAATAGGTGATCGTGGTTTTTGCGGGCGTGACGCGAATCTGCGCAGCCAAAGGGTTGACATCGATAGGCACCGGATAATCGGCAAGCTCCGCGTCGATATGAAAATGGCTGATGAGCTTCACCGGCCACTGCCAGGCTTCAAAGATTCCGTTCTGACGTCCGAAGAGTGCGCCGCGCGGCCCGGCAACGGTCCAGGGTGTCGCGGGCTGACAGGGAGCCACGATTTCGAGACCGGCCGGCGCAGCCGTTGTAGCGAGCAGCAGAGCGAGCCACTGCCGGGTCCACATATCTCAATCATGGTAAACCTGAGATTTCTCATATGCGGGCAACGGTACAGGTCTCCTTGGATTTGATCGAGTTAAATGAAGCATTAAAAACGGCAGAAATCGCGCTCCGCGCAGGCGTGGACTGGCTGGAAGCCGGCACGCCGCTGATTCTGGCGGAAGGCACGCGCGGTGTGCGCGAATTGCGCGCGCGTCACCCCGAAGTGCCGATCGTAGCCGACCTGAAGATCATGGATGGCGGGTGGCTCGAAGCCGAGCTGATGGCGAAAGCGGGTGCGAGCATGGTAGTCGTGATGGGCCAGGCGCACGAGGAGACGATTGAGCTCGTGGTTAAGGCAGGGCGCGATTACGGCGTGAAGGTGATGGGCGACAACATGGCGATGCCGGATCCGGTAGACGGTGCGCGGCGATTGGAAGAGCTCGGCTGTGACTACATCGTGCATCACATCGGCTATGACATGCGAACATTGCGGCGGGAGCGCGGCGTGCCTGCGCCGACGCCGCTCGACCGTTTGCGGGAAGTGGTGAACGCGGTAAAGATTCCGGTGCAGGCGGTCGGGGGGTTGACATTGGAGCAGGCAACCGATACGCCTCGTTATGGAGCGCCGCTGGTGGTAATCGGCGCGCCGCTCGCGATCGATGCGCACGCCTTTCGCACAGCCGAAGGCGATCTGGAGGGAGCGCTGCGAGTGATCTGCGAGAAGGTGCATGCCTTCGGGGAGGTGCCGGCGTGAGCGCAACAATTCCCGGCCTGGTGAACTACGCGCGCGAGCCGCTCTCGGTGGAATTGCGCGCAGTGCCCGTCCCTGAAATCGGCGAGCGGGATGTGCTGTTGCGCGTGGGCGCGGTGAGCGTTTGCGGCAGCGATCTGCACCAATGGCGCGGCTCGCATGGCTGGCCGGTGAATTATCCGTGTATTCTGGGGCACGAATTCTGCGGAACGGTGGCGCGCACCGGTTCGCTGGTGAAACAGTTTCGCGAAGGGGATCGCGTAACAAGCGAGACGGCGGCCGTCATCGATGAGACGTCGCCTCTGAGCCGCAGTGGTTTGTATAATCTCGATCCGGCGCGGCGTGGTTTCGGTTACGGCGTCGACGGCGCGATGACCGAGTATGTGCGTGTGCCGGAGCGCTGCCTGCACCGTCTGCCGGATTCGCTGCCCTTTGAACGAGCCGCGCTGACGGAGCCTTGCTGCGTGGCATATAACGCGGTATGCGTGAACGGGCGCGTGCGGCCGGGCGATAGCGTACTTGTGCTCGGACCGGGCCCGATCGGCTTGCTGTGCACGCAGATGGCGAAGCTGAGCGGTGCGGGTACGGTAATCGTGGCGGGATTGCCGGCGGATAGGCACCGGCTCGACGTCGCGCGCACACTGGGCGCCGACGTTACACTCGAAGGCGGCGTGCTTGAGCATGTCGCGCAGCACGGCGACGGATTCGGCGTGGATGTGGCGGTCGATTGCTCGGGTGCTTCGATCACCTTGCAGATGGCGTTGAAAGCAGTACGGCCGGCCGGTCAGATTATCAAGGTTGGCTGGGGCCCGCAGCCCGTGCAATTCAGCCTGGATCCGCTGGTCCAGAAAAACGTGACGCTCTCCGGCAGCTTTTCGCACAACTGGCCGATCTGGGAACGCGTCATTTCGATGATTGTTTCAGGTCAAATCAACCTGAAGCCGGTGATCAGCCATGTCGCGCCGCTTGCCGAATGGCACCAATCGTTCGAGAGGATGGAAAGCGGCGAATACGTGAAGGCTGTGCTCGTACCCTGATGCCTCTCAAAATTTCAGCGTTCCCGAAGTGTTACCTGGAAACGATTGCCAACGGCCAGATGTCGGTCTTCGAATGGATCGAAATGGCGAAGCAGCTCGATGCAGACGGGCTCGAGATGTATTCGGGATTTTTCACCAGTTTTGAGAATGGGTACCTGGACCAGGTGCGCGATGCAATCGCCCTAGCCGGGTTCGCCATGCCGATGCTTTGCTGCTCGCCGGATTTTACCGCACCCGATGCGGATAAGCGCAAACGAGAGATCGAGCGCGAAGTCGAGATGATCCGGGTGACGCAACGGCTGGGAGGGCCGGGAGCGGTGTGCCGTATATTGAGCGGGCAGCGCTATCCGGATGTGAGCTGGGAACAAGGCCGCGACTGGGTGCTCGAAGCCATTCACGCCGTGCTGCCGGTCGCGCGCGAGTACAAGATTGTGCTCGGCATGGAGAATCATTACAAGGACGGCTTCTGGAAGTATCCGGAATTTGCGCAGAAGATGGATCGCTTTGTTTCGATTCTGAACGAAGTGGGCGATCGCGAGCACTTCGGCGTGCAGTACGATCCATCAAACACGGTGGTAGCAGGCGAAGACCCGATCACACTGCTCGAGGCGGTTGCGGATCGCGTCGTGAGCATGCATGCGAGCGACCGGTATCTGGCCGAAGGCGCCAGCCTGGATTCGTTATCAGAAGCGGAAGGCAGCGAAGGCTACGCGGCGAGTCTGCGGCATGGTGTAACGGGCCAGGGGCTTAACGACTATGCCGCAATTTTCCAGATTCTGGCGAAACACAACTATGCCGGCTGGGTAAGCATCGAAGACGGCATGAACGGAATGGAAGAGATGGCCGAATCGCTCGCCTTTCTGCGCGCCATGAGCGCGAAATACTTTGGCTGAACGACACCGTTAACGGCAGAAAACGCGGCGATATCACTCTACCGGCTTGTGGCGATCGGCGTGCATAGGTTATGTGTGTCGGCAGCACCTGGCGAGTGTACTTCGTGCGAAATAGTTTTTTATTTGTGAGCCAAACGGCTTGTCTCTTACGCGTCTTTGGCAGGAGGAGATCCCGATGTCAAGGCTCGTGACCGCTGCTTTGATTAGCGTCGCCACATTGTCTGGTCTACAGGCTGCGAACAGCGTAAGTGACAGATTCTACGAAGCCATCCGGACGGACGATGCTGCAGCCGTTAACTTGCTTCTCACCCGGGGAGCGAGCGTTAATACGCGCGACGATCGCGGGGCCACGCCTCTGATGTATGCCGCTGCGGTCGGCAGCACTCGAATGATGCAGCAGCTCGTCGCGGCGGGAGCGGATGTTAACGCGAAGAACACATTCGATGCAACCGCGTTAATGTGGTGCACCAATCAATTCGACAAAGTTAAGCTTCTTACTGATAGCGGCGCCGACGTGAATGCTCGCTCGAACCGCGGCCGCACCGTGCTTCTGGTCGCGGCATCGCACGATAGTAATGCGAGAGTCATTCGCCTGTTGCTTAGTAAAGGTGCAGACCCGCTGACGGCAGCAGACAAGACAAATAACACCCCGCTGCTTGCTTCAGCCTACGCGAACGACACCGAAAGTATAAAAATCTTCCTCGAAAAAGGTGCAGACGTTAACGCACGGAACATCGCCGGCCTCAATGCTTTGATGTTCGCGGCTTCACACGGAAATGTCGAAATCGTGAGAGCCTTGCTGGCCCGGGGTGCGAATGTGAATGAGCAGTCAGGACCCACCATCGCGCCGCCGGTGCGGCATGGCCTGATCGCGGTAGGAAAGCTGAGTCCGCTGATGCTCGCCGTAACCAGCGGCAGCGCAGAGACTGTGCGTCTCCTTCTCCAAGCAGGCGCCGACGTAAACGCGAAGGATGTTCGCGGCATGACCCCACTCATGCTGGCGATTGCTACCGACCATCCGAATGATGTGATCGTCGGCATGCTGCTCGCTAAAGGGCCGGCCATGGATGCCAAATCGAATGCCAATGAAACGGCGCTGGCCTGGTCGGCAAAATTCAAGTACCCGCCCCTTGTAGCCGCCATCGGAGAAATGTCCGCGGAATCTGCTGCGCCGGCGCTTACTTCCGTTTCCGGCACGCATGCGAACGTGAACAACGCTCAGATTGCCAGCGAGAGAGGTATCTCGTTACTGCAACGGGCAAGCGGCACTTTTTTCAAAAACAGCGGATGCGTCAGTTGTCATGCGCAGAATATCTCGATTGTTGCGGCCAGCACAGCTCGCCGGCAGGGCATCCGTTTCGACGCGCCGGCACAGGCAGAAATGGTCCGGAGCCTGCGGCTGCACTTCGCTGCATTGGCCGGCGGAATGCTGGAACGCATGGATCCTCCGGCGGTTGACATCCTGACGTACGCGCTCTATGCGCTTTACGCAGAAGGCGCTGCCCCGGACCGCACCACCGACGCCATGGTCCATAATCTCGCGGCCCAGCAGCAGGCTGATGGTTCCTGGGGGCGAGGCAGTTTCGGCATCAGGCGTCCTCCTCTTGCCGACTCGGGGTTTTCGCCCACGGCCATTGCCATTCGAGTGCTAAAGCAATATGCACCACCCGCCCGGAAAGCTGAAATGGAAGAGCGTATCGCAAGGGCGTCAAATTGGCTGCTTACTGCCGAACCGCGCACCACCGAAGACTACGTCATGCAATTGCTCGGCGCCAAATCGGCTGCCGCCAGCCAGACGGTGGTCGCCAGGCTTACTCACAATCTGTTAAATTTGCAGCGCGAGGACGGTGGCTGGGCTCAAACGCCTTATTTGAAATCCGACGCTTACGCAACAGGCACGGCGCTTTACGCGTTAAATCAGGCAAGCGGTCTGAACGACGCCCATCCTGCCTATCGAAGAGGAACTCAGTTCCTCCTTACCAGTCAAGCGTCCGACGGATCGTGGTACGTCGCGAGCCGGGCGCCAAAGTTTCAGCCGTATTTCGAAGGTGGATTTCCGTATGGTCATGATCAATGGATCTCTGAAATGGCCACGGGCTGGGCCGGTATCGCGCTTGCACTCGCGACGCCAGAAACGCGAGCATCGCGATGAGCGGAATAGTAAGAGCTGAGTTGCAGATGGACGAGAACGAGAGACTGGCCTCGCGCGCAGTACCGGACCCGGGCAACGGGGAATATGTTTTGGCCACCGGATCAGCGGCTGTACGCCGGCTCTTGATGCTGCACGAAATCTACGCACCCGCGGGAAGACGTATTCTCTCGCAGGCTGGTCTGACACCCGGAATGCGCGTTGCGGATTTGGGCTGCGGAATAGGTGCAACGACCGCTATGCTCGCCGAAATGGTTGGCCCATCGGGCAGCGTCACCGGCGTTGATGCCAACGCCGCACAAATTGAGCAAGCCGGCGCTCTTTGTCGCTCCCAAGGCTTCGCCAATACCACTTTCCAGCACGCGGATGCATGTGCCACACGATTGCCGCGAGCCTCTTTTGATCTCGTCTATTGTCGTTTTCTGCTGCTTCATCTGCCCGAGCCAGACAATTGCCTTCGGGAGATGCGGGAGCTGCTCAAACCGGACGGCATACTGGTCGTCGAAGATGGAGACATCGCTTCGGCCGGCAGCTTTCCGCCTACCGTTCTCGATTCCGGCGCCGATCTGTTTGTTCGCCTCGGCCCGCGGCGCGGTGTGAATTATTCGCTGGCGCGAAATCTATACCACCTCATAAGAGCGGCTGGTTTTCCCGAACCGGATATTGAAATTCACCAGCCGGCTATTGCTCGCGGAGAAAATCGTTTCATTCTCAAGTGGAGTTTCGAAGAGGCTGTTCCCGCGCTATTAGCAGACGGGTTAGTGACATCGGACGAGTTGCCGGAGATACTCCATGCCATGCAGCGCGCCATCGAGGATCCCGCTGTGCTTGTTCTTGCTCCTCGTATGTCTTCGGTTTGGGCGAAAAGGCCTTCCGCATAGCAGTCTCGACCACTCGGAAACACTCACCTGTCAGAAACGTGCAGCGGACCGCATCAGCGGTAACGCTCATATCACAAAATCGAAACGTCTGCTCCACATGGCAACTTTCGCAACGGAATGTGGAGCAGACGTTTGTGCCTGCATCTAATGAGCCGGTTAATGCTCTTTTCTGGATAGCGCGTCGTTACTCGCCCGTATACATGCTGCGCAAGCGGAACGAACGGTATGACGGACTGGCGTAATTCACCTGCGACTGGGTCTCGCCCAGCGCATTCATTTCTTTTATTTGGGTGCTAGTCCCAACGAAGCCCAGGTTGAAAAGGAAGTACCCCCCTGGAAGCAGCTTCGTGCTGCCGGTTGCCAGAGAAAAAGCGCCCAGGTCAGCGTTAACAACGCGTGTCGCCACGTGATGCACTTCATCAAGTTGCCACTCTTGCCCGCGGCTGTGGCCGCCGTACGTCTGTACGCGCGTGTTGCCGTTGTCAAACAGAGTCATGAGGCCGCTAGGCGTGTATTCTGCATCGTGCTGATGAGAAGGCCATGGAAACGGATCCGAAGCCGACGTCGTGAAATCGCCGTCTTTACCGAATCTCCACAGGATCGCCCCGTCACCGGTTCCGTTTGCATACCGGATCTTTACAATCCAGTCCTGGTGGCGAATCGACACAATCAAATTCCCGTCCGGGCTTGGAAAAATTGAGTTGGAATGGGTCCAATCGTCGCCGACTTTATAGCCTCCCTGTAGCGTCGGCGGGCAGCCGGGCCCGTTCGGCACACAGGTTTCGCCCAGAATCGCCGGACGCGAGATATCCAGGTGATCGAACTCGTTCCAAACCCACTTCACGTTGAAGTTTGTATCGATAACGACAACCTGGTCGCCAAGAACGTCCACCGGACCCTTGCCTTGATCGGCTACTTTCTCGGTGTGACCGAACAGCGCGATCCAACCGTTCGGTAACTGGATTGCTTCGTGATGAACGGAAAAGATCGGATCACCCCCGCGCGCCACAATGCGCTGGCTGATTGCCGCGTAGTTCGTCTCGCGAACGATGTTGCCCGCCAGATCGTATTCGCGAAACAAACTCGTGGCGCGTCCCGCATAATCCGATGTGTATGTATACAAGTCTCCGCCGGGCAGAATACGCGTAAAGGTACCGAAGGTTTGCGCTTGTTTCGGCAGATACCAGATCACCTGGCCTTGAGCGTCAATGGCATAAGGAGTGCCACCGATGGCGGCGGTAAGCAAAACCGGAAACGACGTGCTGTTCGGCCCGGTCATCGGCTTGCTGATGGAATAGGGTGGCGCCACAGCACCTGACGGCACAGCCCCGGTGGTGAACCACACAATCGGCCCCTGCGTGCTGAACGGCCCGTTGAAAACATCCTGCTGCATTTGATAGTTGCTGTTGGCGCGCATCCCGGCAATATAGAAATTCAGACTCTTGTTCCCCAGGCAATTTTTAGCTAAGGTCGCCTTCCAGATGCCCTCGGACAGCATCTTATAGCGCACGCGCGCCGTCTGGCCGGAAGGGCATGGCGGCATGCTGTAGAGCGCAACCAGCGGATGGTTGGTGCTGCTAACGACCGGCGTGCTGCCGGTAATTCGGGAGGTTACGTTGAAAGGCGCTTGGGCAAAGCCGGTTGCGCCGGTGGAAGACCGAACATTGACCTGTATGGTCACAGGACCTTCCGAGAAAGTCGGAGTCCACGGAAACGTATTCGAGTTATACCAGTCCTTCCGCACTTGCCACGCGCCGCCGCCGTTTGATGTAAGAAACTGATAGCTGAACGTCGCGCCCGCGTTGGCCGAGTCGGTTGCCCGGGCCGTCCATGTCACGGGTGTTCCGACCATAGCCCCCGATGCAACCGAGGGCGTCAGCGTAACGCTCACGCTTCCAAAGCATATGGTGGTGAGCGCGGCGAGCGGAACAACTGCCTGCAGCACTCGTTTAAGTAAATAGGCCGATTTTGCAATAGCACTCACGATAAATCCTCCCGAAAGCATCTGTACAGAAACCGGTTCGGGCGCCGCCGCAACATCGCGGCGGAACCCCAACACAGCCGCAAGCGAGTGTATCAGAATTTACTGGATATCCGGTATGGCGCGCCGTCTAAAGACTGTATGTGCGCCCGCGATGAGCCCCGATCAGGATCTGGAAAATGCGGTGACCGATCAGTTCATGCAGCGACAGCAGTTCCTTATTCGCTTCCACAACAGACCCCACATCGCCGGCATTCGCCACTGCGCCGCCGGCTTTTAAAGCGGCGGTCGCTTCGCTAATGACCGGATCGGCGCTGACTTCGCCCGCCATTTCCCACAACGTGATGAAGCGGTCGATCGATGTCGGCAGGCTCATCGAAAAGACAGCGTGACTGCTCGTCGTACGCGGCGGCTTGTAATCGAGATTGAAGGGCCCTTCATAGCCGTGCGAACGTAGGAGCACCAGTACGTTCAGCCAGTCGAGCGGATTCACCAGCCCGATCGCGATATCTACGTCGTGCTTCAGCCGGTAGCCGTCGTTGATATCGAAATGGAAGAGCTTGCCGCATAAGAGAGCGCGCGCCAGTGCCGCCCGCGGCGCTCCGCCCCACATCAGCTCGTGCAGATACTCGGGATTTAAGCCGACCATTTCCGGATACGTAATCAGACCCGAAAAAATAAAGGCCAGCATGGCATCCGAGGTAGGCAGCAGTATCTCCGCCTGCGGCTCGAATGGCTTCGCCTCCAGACAGTGCTTCAGCGGCGGCCGTTTGTATTTTTTGGCGATATGGATATCCGCCTCACAAGCCGAGTTGATCCCTTCCGCGTACCAGCGCAGCGTCTGCGTCTCGTCCACTGCGCCTTGTGTGTAGTAACCGAGCGAGCCTGGCCAGTAAACGCAGAACTGCGCTCCCAGCTCATGCCCGATTGCGACCGTATTCTCCATCCTGCGCCGCGCGTAAGCCCGCACATCCGCTGATTCGGCCGCCGGACCTGCCGCCCAGACCGCATGATGAAACGTCTCGCACGTTACCATCGAGCATTTCATCCCGTTCTTCTCCAGCGCCTGCTGGATACGCGCCACGATCTCCTCCTGGCGCGGCGTAAACAAAGCCTCGGTAGGAATTACATCGGTATCGTGCGTGCACCAATATCCGACGCCCATCCTGCCGTACTCTTCGATCACTTTTTCAAACGTGACCGGCGGCCGCACCGGAGCATGAAACACCGCCTGCCCCTGGTAGGCGGGTGCCCACTGCGGTCCGGTGATGAAGTACCGCCTGCGCACTTCCGGCGAGTAGCCGCCTCCGCAAGCTTGAGTCAGTCGATCGACAAGTGCGATCTGCTTATCTGGCGCGATGGGGTTCATAATGAAGCACCATCATAACGAGTCCCAAAGCCTTTTCTGCACCTCGATAAAGCGCGCCGTGATTTCCTCCTGCCGCGCATGCCGCCGGTCCTTGATGACGGGTCGGCCTGCGACGTATACATCGCGAATCGCCGCGCGCCGCGCTGCGAAGACGATCTGCTCCGGCAGCGAATCGATGTCTGCTCCTGCCAGTGAAAGATCGTTCAAATCAAGAACCGAGAAATCCGCCGGACGGCCAATCAACAGCTCGCTGCCAGGGGCGCCCAGGCTGCGGGCACCGCCCCGTGTCGCATGTTCCAGTAAACACGAAGCCTCCAGCATGCTCCTTTTTCCATACTCCAGCCGCAAATGATATTCCAGCTCGCGCGCATCTTCCAGCATGTCGATCTGGACATTGCTGTCCGACCCGAAACACACGTCGATCCCTGCCTTTGCCCAACAATCGGCCGGCGCAATGCCGTCGCCCAGGTTTCGTTCGGTTGTCGGACACGCGCAAACGTTTGCGCTCGCTCGTGCGATAGCCGCAATCTCGGCATTGCTCGTGTGTGTCGCATGGACCGCAGTAAAACGCCTGTCGAGCAACCCGTTGCGGTCGAGCAGCTCTACGGGAGTGCAGCCGTATTCCGCCCGGCAGGCTTCCAGTTCGGCCGGTTGTTCTGCCAGGTGCATATGGATGATAAAGTCGTGCTGCCGCGCATAGGCAATGCATTCCCGCAAATAAGCGAGCGGCACCGCGCGAATGCTATGCGGCGCAAGACCGGCCCAGGCAAACTCGCGTGCAGACAACTTCGCCGCCGCGTTTACCAGCGCCTCCGTGTGCCGCAAAAATTCGTCGTAATCTTCCGTAATGAACCGCCGCTGCCGCGCGTCCGGTTCTTTTTGCCAGCCTGCGCGCGCATATGCACTTCGCAGAAGCGCGATGCGCAGACCCGCGTCCTGTGCGGCACGGATCACCTGGAGCGCGAGCAGATTAGGATCGTCATAACGCGTCCCGCCCGGAGCGTGATGCAGATAATGAAACTCGCCTACAGTTGTGATGCCGGCCGCGAGCATCTCGACAAACGCCATGCGCGCGACATCGAAGACGTCGTCCGGGGTAAGCCGGTTCGCTGCCCGGTACATACCTTCGCGCCAGGTCCAGAAACTGTCCTGCCCGGCTCCGGTTCGCCGCTCGACGCGTCCCCGAATCGCACGCTGAAACGCATGCGAGTGCGCATTCACAAAGCCCGGCAGCACAGCGCAACTTTTTAGGCGCGCGGCCCGCGCCAAATCCACGGTATCCGAGGAAAACCGCCTGATCGCGCCCGACGCATCTGCAAAAAACGCAACGCCCGCATCAAATTTTCCATCGCGCCAGACGAAATCCGGGTACCAACCCTGCTCCGCTTCAGCCATCGCGCGCATACACCCGCCTGCCGTCTACATAAACTTCCGCCGCTGGTTCTACTGCCGCATAGTAGGCGAGCTCGCGATAGTCCTCACAATCGTGGATGACAAAATCGGCCCGTTTCCCCGGTTCCAGCGATCCGATGGAATCGCCCAGTCCCAGGCTATACGCAGCGTTGATAGTCGCTGCGGTAATCGCCTCCGCCGGCGCCATGCGCATCTGCGTGGAAGCGAGCGAAAGCACAAACGGCATCGATGGCGTGGGCGACGAGCCCGGGTTGAAATCGGTCGCAACGACCACCGCCAGCCCGCGTTCGATCATCTGCCGCGCCGGCGCGAACCGTTTCGATCCGAGCGTGTAGACCGATGCCGGCAGCAGAACCGGCTGCACGCCCGCGCCCGCGAGCGCCTCGATGCCCGTTCCATCTACCTGTTCCAGGTGATCCGCTGTCGCAGCGCGCATCTCGGCCGCCAGTTCCGCCCCGCCCGATCGCGAAAGCTGGTCCGCATGTATGCGCAGTCCGAGCCCGTAACCTCGCGCCGCCTCCAGCACCGTCCTCGCCGCATTTACGGGAAAAGTTGTCGGCTCGCAGAATACATCGCAGTATCTGGCGAGCTGCCCGCTAGCGACCGCCGGCAGCACCGTATTCACCAGCAAATCGAGATATCCGGGCAGGTCTCCGCGAAATTCGTCCGGAATCTCGTGCGCGCCCAGAAACGTCGGCACCGGGCGCAGCGGACCTGCCTCGCCCAGCCGCCGCACAACGCGGAGCATTTTGAGCTCGTCTTCGAGCGTGAGCCCGTAGCCCGATTTCACCTCCATCGTCGTCGTGCCGTTACGTAAGAACCAGCGCAAGCGCCGCTGAGCAGCGTGGAACAATTCCTCTTCGCTCGACGCGCGTGTCGCGCGCACAGTCGACCGGATGCCGCCGCCCGCCTCCGCGATCTCCGCATAACTCACACCGCTTGCGCGCTTTTCGAATTCATCCAAGCGCGTCCCGGCAAAAACAGCATGCGTATGCGCATCAACGAATCCCGGCAGCACTACGCGCTGTCCCGCGCTCACCACCGTGTACTCGTTTGTGATGTAAGGTTCGATCTCCGCGCGCGTGCCAATTCGCTCGACCACGCCATCGCGAATCAGCATCGAGCCATTCGCGATCGTCGCGAGTTCGCGCATCTCGCCGCCGGTACGACCGCGCTTCGGGCCCGCCAGCGTCACGAGCTGCCCGCATCCGACGACTGCCAGCGCCCGGCAACTCACGATTTCGGCAGCATGGGAATTTTCACGTTTTCCCGCCGCGCAACTTCGATTGCTTTCTCGTAACCTGCATCCACGTGACGCATAATCCCGGTCCCCGGATCGGACGTCAGCACGCGTTCCAGTCTTCGATCCGCCTCCTCCGATCCATCCGCCACGACCACCATTCCCGCATGCTGTGAGTAGCCGATTCCCACGCCTCCGCCGTTGTGGATCGATACCCAGGATGCTCCCGCGGCCGTGTTCACCAGCGCATTCAGCAGCGGCCAGTCGGCTACCGCATCGGAGCCATCGCGCATGCCCTCGGTCTCGCGATACGGCGATGCGACCGAGCCCGCGTCGAGATGATCGCGTCCGATCACGATCGGCGCCTTCAAGTCGCCCGAACTCACCAGCGCATTGAGCGCGTGGCCAAAGCGGGCGCGCTCTCCATAGCCGAGCCAGCAGATACGCGCAGGCAACCCTTGAAACTGAATGCGCTTCCCGGCCAGCTCCATCCAGCGCAGCAGATCATCGTTTTCCGGAAACAACTCCGTAATCAACCGGTCCGTCCGA
>DATBGM010000185.1:0-6255 GCA_036557945.1 Bryobacteraceae bacterium
CCGGCTTTGAGCGGCAGATCGTGGCAGGGATACGGTTTTCCGCGCAGACTGGCAAAAGCGGTGCGTGAGTTGGCAAAGGTGTTGACGCGAATGCCGAACCAGGCAACGCCGGTGCTGCCGCAGATACCGATGATGCTGAAGGCCAGAATGATCAGAACCTTATTGGCCGCGAAGTGTTCGAGCACGCCGAAGTAGAAAACAATGATTACGCCGATGAAGATTTCGAGCACGACGAGAAACTTGATCTGCTGGACCAGATATGTTTTGCAAGTTTCGTAAATAAGCTCGGAGATTTCGAGCATCGAGCGGTGCACGGGCGCATTCTTAAGCTGCTTGTAAATGACAAGGCCGAAAAGCAGCCCGAGCGCGACGACGAGCAGGCCCCAAAGGAGCAGAGTACGTCCGTTGACAACGCCTCCGAAGAAAGTGGCTTGCGCGAGATTCGGCAAAATCAGGTTTGCTTCGCCGCTTGCCTGGCCAGGCGGCTGCGCAAACGCGGGAAGGGCGAATAAGGCCGACGCAAACAGGGTGTAGAGACGGGACATCAACAGGAGCCTCCAATTCAGGGCGGATCAGAACTTGAGGTCTAGTATATGACGCGCTCATTTGGAACTACTAGCAAGTGGTGGTAGGGACGGGCAGATTCGAACTGCCGGCCTGCCGCTTAGGAGGCGGCTGCTCTATCCATCTGAGCTACGTCCCCATCTCGAGAAGAGGCCGATTGCCAGTTTACCAGCGACACGAATTCCGGCAGATTTCCATTTGTAATTTGCCGGCTGTCGTGGCAGGATCATCTGGAAAAGGAGATCCACATGAGCGAAGCAGTTAGTACGACTCTGTTCGGCGGACTACACGAATTGCGCAAGAGTTGGAAATGGCTGTTGGCGCTAGGCATCCTACTGGTGATTTTGGGCGTCATCGCAGTCGCGGATGCGTTCGCCGCCACCGTCGCTTCCATGATCTTCTTCGGCTGGGTGCTGGTAATTGCCGGTATCGCGCAAGCTGTGCAGGCTTTCCGCCATAGGGAGAGCGGGCATCTCTTGCTGCACGTGCTTAATGCTGTGCTTGCTTTGGTTGTCGGGCTGCTGCTCCTGGGAAATCCGCTGGTCGGCGCACTGGTATTGACGTTGCTTCTCGCCGCTTATTTCACGGTGGCGGGTGTGTTCCGGATCGTCGCCGGCGCTAAGACGCCGGTGCGCGGGCGGGCATGGATCATCGTGAGCGGTGTTGTTACTCTGCTGCTTGGAATTCTGATCTGGCTGCACTGGCCTGTTTCCGCTCTCTGGATCATCGGGCTATATATCGGTATCGACCTGATCTTCGCGGGATGGTCGCAGATCATGCTTGCTCTCGCTTTGCGAAAGCTCACTGCGGAACACGCTTGAGGCCCTTTCGGCCGATGTCAGTGCGGTATTGCATGCCATCGAAGTGAATTTTGCGCACGGCCTGGTAGGCGGCTTCGATGGCGTCTTTCAGATTTTCACCGCTCGACGTGATACCGAGGACGCGTCCGCCATTGGTGACGAGGCGCTCGCCGATTTGCTTGGTGCCGGCATGAAAAACGGTCGCGCCGGTGAGCTCGGCTTCCTCGATGCCCTGGATTACGTCGCCGGTTTGGGGCTGGTCGGGATAGCCCTGAGTCGCAATCACCACGCAGGCGGAACATCCGCGCGGCAATGATGGCGTTTCCATGGTTGCTTCGTTTGCCGCGCTTGCCAGTAGTTCTGCCAAGTCACCTTGATAGCTGTGCATCAGAGCCTGCGTTTCGGGGTCGCCCAGGCGCACATTAAACTCGAGCACTTTCGGACCGTCGGCCGTGAGCATCAGCCCCGCGTAAAGAAAGCCGGTAAAGGGCGTGCCTTCTTTCTGCATATGAGCCAGCGCGGGAAGCATGATGCGGTCCATGATTTCGCCGGTTTGAGCCGAACTTAGGATATTCGAATCGGCGTATGCGCCCATACCACCAGTGTTGGGACCTTCGTCGTTGTCCAACAGACGCTTGTGGTCCTGGGTGGGCGTAAAGGGGACGAGCTCACGGCCATTGCTAAGGCCGATAAAGCTGACTTCCTCGCCTTCGAGGAATTCTTCGATGACCACGTTGGGCCCGAGACGGGCGAGAGCGTCGTTTGCCTCCGATACGTTGTTGGCGATGATAACGCCTTTGCCCGCGGCCAAACCGTCAGCTTTGATGACGAGTGGAAACGAGAACTCGCTTACAGTATTGCCCGCTCGTGCGGTCGGAATGCCGGCGCGCCGGAAGAACTCTTTGGCAAAGCGTTTGGAACCTTCCAGGCGGGCTGCGGCTTGCGTCGGTCCGACGATTTTGAGACCACGGGAGCGGAACTCGTCGACAACACCCGCAACCAGCGGCGCTTCGGGGCCGACGACGGTGAGATCTGCACCGAAGCGCACAGCGATCTCGGCGTAGCGCGAAACGTCCTGCGGGGCTGGAATACATGTTCCCAGTTCGGCGATGCCCGGATTGCCGGGGCTTGCGAACAGCTCTTTGACGGACGAGGATTGCGAAAGCCGCCAGGCGAGGGCATGCTCGCGGCCGCCTGCACCGATGATGAGGATCCGCATGGAAAAACCTTAGAATAACGAATAGAACCCCGAAAGCGATGTTGAAGAAGTACGACGCAGTGGTGATTGGCGGCGGGCACGCCGGATGCGAGGCGGCGCGGGCGTGTGCGCGGCTCGGCTTGAGAACGGCGATGGTCACGATGAATATCGATCTGATCGCGCAAATGTCGTGTAATCCGGCGATTGGCGGGATTGCGAAGGGCCACCTGGTACGCGAGATTGACGCACTGGGCGGAGTAATGGGTGAACTGACGGACGCGGTGGGGATTCAGTTCCGGCTGTTGAATACGAGCCGGGGGCCGGCAGTCTGGTCGCCGCGTGCGCAATGCGACAAGAAACAGTACCGGGTGCGGATGCGGGAGTGGCTCGAACGGGAAGAGAATCTGCGGATTTTGCAGGCAGAGGTCGGGGAACTGCTTTTTTTGCCGAACGAACCGGCGGCAGATAAGCCCACGGGTCTCAGCCGGGCGAAGGTTCAAAAACGCATCCGGGGCATACGCTTGAAAGACGGCCGTGAATTGGCGACCGAGGCGGTCATAATTACCACTGGTACATTTCTTAACGGACTGGCGCATGTGGGAGAAACGAAGTATGCCTGCGGGCGGAACGGGGAAGCCGCATCGAATACGCTGGCGGAGCAGTTTCGCGGGCTCGGTTTGCAATGGACGCGGCTGAAGACCGGAACGCCGCCGCGTCTGGACGGGCGAACGATACATTGGAACCGGTTTGAGGAGCAGCCCGGCGATGCCGTGCCCACACCGTTTTCGTTTTTAACGGAGAAGATCGAGCGGGAGCAGATTTGTTGTCATCTGGCGTATACGACGGACGAGACGCACCGGATTTTGAGCGAAAGCATTGCGCGTTCACCCTTGTACAGCGGGCAAATTGAAGGAATCGGGCCGCGCTACTGCCCATCGATCGAGGACAAGATCATCAAATTTCCGGATAAGCGGCGGCATCAGATTTTTCTGGAGCCGGAAGGCTTGGATACGCACGAGGTATATGTGAACGGCATGTCGACAAGCATGCCGATTGACGTGCAGGCGGCAATGGTGGCCTCGATACCGGGGTTGGAGGACGCGGAGATGATCCGGCCGGGGTATGCCATCGAGTATGATGCAGTGGATCCGCGGGAACTCCGGCACACATTAGAGGTGAAGACGATAGAGGGGCTGTTCCTGGCCGGCCAGATTAACGGGACATCCGGATATGAAGAGGCGGGCTGCCAAGGGCTGATTGCCGGATTGAATGCCGCAGCCAAGGTGAAGGGGTTGGAACCGCTGATTTTGGCTCGCAACGAGGGTTATTCGGCGATTCTGGTAGATGACTTGGTGAATAAGGGTGCAGACGAGCCATATCGGATGTTTACTTCCCGGGCGGAGTTCCGGCTACATCTGCGGATCGACAACGCAGATGAGAGACTGACTCCTGCTGGGCGGCGTTTAGGGTTGGTATCCGATTCTCGCTGGAAATTGTTTGAAGAAAAGCGGGAGCAGAAAGCTCGGGTGCATGCTCTTCTGGAGAGTACGCGCGCGAGTGCCGTACCGGATCTGGGTTTGGCGGCTGCGACCGATAATCCCGTGCTGGCGGTCTGGTTGCGCCGGCCGGAGGCGCAACTCAAGCAACTGGAGCGCTGGGTTGCGGGCCGGATCGGAAGTTTGCGCCACGGGGTGTTGACAACTGTAGAGACGGAGATCAAATATGCGGGATACCTGGCGCAGCAGGAGCGGCAAATTGCGGCGCTCCGGGACGCAGAAGGCCGTGAGATACCGTCGAATTTTGCCTACAGCGGCATTCCCGGGCTATCGAACGAGGTACGTCAGAAACTGGACCGCGTCCGGCCTACGACATTGGGGCAAGCAAAAAGGATTCCTGGAGTAACGCCGGCGGCGGTTGCGGTCCTGGATACGTACCTCAGTTTAGCTGCCCGATAAAGTTCATGTTCCACGTGAAACATCCCGTTCGTGGTAGCATTGCTGGGTCTTGGCACGCGTAATTTCGATCGCAAATCAGAAGGGCGGCGTGGGAAAGACCACCACCGCCATCAACCTCGCCGCCGCGCTGGCCGCTTCCGAGCTGAAGGTGCTGCTAGTCGATTCCGATCCCCAGGGCAATTCCACGACCGGAGTAGGGATCCAGAAGACTGCCGACGCGAAGACGTTGTACGATGTACTGCTCGGCGAAGCTCGGCTCTCAGAAGTGATTAGTCCGACGCAATGGGACGGACTTTCGCTGGTTCCCGCTGATCAGAACCTGGTCGCCACCAATCTGGACCTGGTAGATGCAGAAGGACGCGAAGAGCGGCTTAGCCGTGCGCTTATCGGCGCGAAGGACGAATACCAGTACGTGTTGATCGATTGCCCGCCGGCGCTCGATCTGCTTACGTTGAATGCCCTGGTGGCCTCGGATACAGTGCTGGTGCCGATCCAGTGCGAATTTTTCGCTTTGGAGGGCATCTCGCAACTTATGGATACAATTGACCGCGTAAAGACCGCATTTAATGCGGGCCTGCGCGTCGAGGGCGTCCTGCTTACTATGTATGATGACAGGACGAATCTGACGAGGCAGGTGGAATCGGATCTGCGGGAGTTCTTTTCGGAGGAAGTGTTTAAAACGGTAATCCCGCGCAGCGTGCGACTGGCGGAGGCGCCTAGCTTTGGAAAGAGCATTCTGGCATACGATCCGCGCTCACGCGGCGCAGAAGCCTACATCCAACTTGCAAAGGAAATCTTAGCCAATGAACAAAGAGCTCGATCGAAGTCAGCGAAAGGCGCTGGGCAAGGGGCTCTCGGCGCTGCTGCCGACGCGACCTAGCCACTCGGAACCGCCTGGCGCAGCCGTCAAAGTTGCACCGGCGCCGAATCAAAGCCTGCCGGAAGAATTTGAAGAGTTCCAAAATGTTCCGCTAGCGCAGATTCAGCCGGGCGAGCAGCAGCCGCGCGGCAATTTCGATGATGAGAAGCTGCGAGAACTGGCGGATTCCATACGGGTGCATGGGGTCCTGCAGCCGATCACTCTGCGTAAGCTTGGGCCGGATCAATACCGGATTGTTGCAGGCGAGCGCCGCTGGCGGGCGGCGAGACTGGCCGGATTGACCGAAATTCCGGCGCTAGTCCGGCGAGTCCAACAGGATGAACTCCTCGAGTTGGCTTTGATTGAGAATATTCAGCGCGAAGACCTGAATCCAATAGAAGTTGCCACAGCTTTCCAAAGGCTAAGCACAGAACATGGTTTAAGTCATGAACAGATCGCTGAGCGGACGGGCAAAGACCGATCGACGGTTACGAATTTCCTGCGGCTGTTAAAACTCGCGCCACCGGTCCGGCATGAACTGGCTACCGGCGGTATCAGCATGGGGCATGCGCGAGCGCTATTGAATCTGGATGCCGATCGGCAGGCCCTCTTGTGCAGCCGGATTAAGCGCGACCAACTTTCTGTGCGCGAAATAGAGGCAAGAGTCAGACACCTTACAGAACAACCACGGGTTACCGCGCCCCAACCCGTTGAAAAGAAAGCAGTTTCCGATCCAAACGTGCGCGCTGCCCTGGAAGACATGTCGATGGCACTGGGAACGAAGGTTCGAATTGTGGCGCGGTCGGAAAAATCCGGACGAATCGAGATCGAGTACTACTCGCAGGAAGATCTCGACCGGATCTACTCCGTGATTGTGAA
>DATBGM010000186.1:0-9292 GCA_036557945.1 Bryobacteraceae bacterium
GATCCTTGCAGTCGGCCGGTCAAGAACTCTCAGGAGTACACAAGAAACGACCCCGATACACGCTGACAGACCTGGGTACACAAGGCAGCCCTGCTTCGCGTCTCCATCATGAATATCCGGTCCAATTACGGGCGGGGCTGACCCTACCGATTTGGATTCTAATGCTCCCGCTTGCTGCAACCCGGATTGCTTAGTCATTCGCGCTTACCTCATTTCCGGCGGTTTCGGCAGCGAGGGCAACTGGATCGACGATTAGGACCACGGAAATAGCTAATTTCAATTCGAGCCAGATGGCGCGTCCGGCGCATTAGAAAATTTCATTCGATGCGCAACGATCGAACCGGATCCATCCGTGCAGCGCGCGCTGCCGGAATAGCCGCGCCCGCCAGCGCGATAGCAATCATCAGCAGGGTCACGAATGCAAAAATTGAAGCATCGGCGGGGGCAACGTCATATAGCAGACTTGCTAACAAGCGTGTTCCCAACAGCGCCGCGAAAATGCCCGCGCATGCGCCACAAAGAGCAATTTGCGCGCCCTGGTTAAGGATCATCAGGAGAATCCGTCCTCGCTTGGCGCCGATCGCCATTCGCAGACCGATTTCATGACGCCTTTGACTAACCCAGTACGACACCAGTCCGTAGATTCCTATCGAGGCAAGAAAAACGGCGGTAGCTGCGAAGACGACAAAGAGCCACATCAACGAACGAAATTCCGAAATCGAACTGCCGACAATGTTGCTGAGCATTTCCGCATTGCCGGCGGGAATCGCCGGATTCAGAGAGCGCGCAAGCCGCTCTATTTCCTGTTTGAGCATCGGCGCTTCGGATCTGACCTTTACTACAAGCGTCATGGCGGCGGGAATTTTCCCGGCTTCAGTGACGGCTTGAGCGTATGGCATATACACTGCCCCCGGCACCCATTCTGGAAGACCTTTGCGGAGGCTGAACTGCCGGACGTCAGCCACGATTCCAACCACGGTTCTCCATTTGTTTTCGTTGCTCGGTTTGATGTGCTTGCCAAGCACGCTCTCGCCCGGCCAGAGACGTCGCGCGGCAGTAAGGGAGACGAGCACTACGCTTTCCGAATCCGCGCCGTCGCCCGCATGTAGCATCCGACCGGAGAGCAGTGGAACGCGCAGCAGTTCCAAGTAGCCGGGGCTGACGGCTCCTGACCAGAGCATCGGCGCCGGATGATCGACCGATTTCGGATGCCCGTCAATATCGACCGCAATCGTTGGAAGCTGCCCGTCGAGTGGTACGGCGTTGGCGACCGCTGCATCGAGAACTCCCGGTGTCTGCCGGACTTGGTCGAGCAATCGCTGGTACAGAGCGGCGCAGGCGGCACGCTGCGCACAGAAGGCCTGCGTTGGCGTAATGCGAACGGTGATAATGTTTGCCGCATCAAAGCCGGTATGCACGCGCGAAAGCAGATAGAGGCTCTTGATCAGCAAGCCTGCGCCCACGGCTAAGACAAAAGTCAGAGCGACTTCGGCAGCAATCAGCGCCATCCGCGAACGGGTCCAGTTCCGGTCGACCGATCGCCGGCTGCCGGTTTTCATTGCGTCTGCGAGGTCGATCTGTGACGCGCTGATCGCCGGAGTGATCCCGAATGCGACAGCCGCGCCAAGCATGAGTGCAACGAAGAGCAAGACAATGTGCCAATCGAGCGAGATGTGCGTGAGGCGTGGCGTCGTGGAAGGCAGTATGGACATGAACACCGAGACCGTGCTCGCACCGAGCAGAACTCCCGCGATGCTACCGCCCGAAGATAGCGCCAGGCCCTCTGTCAGGAGTTGGCGTATGATGCGTTTCCGTCCTGCTCCGAGCGCCGCTCGCAAAGCTATCTCCTTGCGGCGCGTCATGGCGCGAGCCAGCAGAAGGCCGGCGACATTCACCGACGTAATCAAAAGAATGAGCGCTACGGCCGCGGATAACGCCATCAGCTTGCCACGAACCGGCCCGGTCAGATCGTCCTGCAGAGAAACGGCAGTGGCATCGGCGTTCCACTCGCGCGCCATGGGATACGGGAACGTGCCTCTGAATTGTTCGAGCATTGTGCGTATCTCGTGCTGCGCAGCCTGCAGTTTGAAGCCCGGCTGGAGACGCCCGATGAAGGGTACGAATTCGCCCGACCAGTATTCGAGGAAATTGGACGGATCGAGGCGCATCGGAATCCAGACTTTCACTGCACCGGATGGAAAACTGAAATCAGCCGGCATGATGCCGGCGATCTGCCGCTCCACTCCATCGAGGGAAACCATTTGGCCCACAATGCCCGGATCCGAGGCGAATTTTTCTTTCCAAAGCGAGGCGCTCAGGATAATCACGTGATCCCTTCCCGGAAGATCCTCCTGCTGTCGAAAACTCCTTCCGATGGCGACTTGCGTGCCCAGCAGGTCGAAGAGATCCGGAGAAACGGCACTGGCCATCACGCGGAACGTCGTTCCGGCTTTGATGAGATTGAATTCCGAGCCGGTACTTACGGCTGCTATCCGCATGCTGCGACTGCGGGCCCGAAAGAAATCCAGCGCTGCCCGAGGATAGGTACCAGTAATTCGAACCAGGCGATCGGGCGCGCGGTACGGCAGAGGGCGGATCAACAGCGCGTCAATCAGGCTGAACACCGCGAGGCTTCCACCTATGCCGACTGCCAGCGAAAGAACGGTAATGCTCGTGAAGAGGGGAGTCTTCGCGAACGATCGCACGGCATAGCGCAAATCGGCAACAAACCGGTCGAGCCTGAGAAATCCCCACGATTCGCGGCTCTCTTCGCGCGCCAGCGTCACATTCCCCATCTGCTTCCGGCTGAGATCATGGGCAACGTTTCGCTCGTAGCCTGCGCGCTCGTTATCGCGCTGCTTCATGTCCTGATGAAACGCCAGCTCGTCGTCGAGAGCCTGAGCGGCTTCCGCACGCCGCAAACAGAATTGAAGTCGCCGGTACAGCCGGAGCCATTTGCCAATTACGTTCATGCCGTATTAAGGACTCTCTGGATGGCGCTCACGATCCTTGTAAATTCTTCGCGTTCCGAGACAAGTTGCTTACGGCCGGCAGCAGTGAGCGTGTAATACCGCGCGCGCCGATTGTTTTCCGAAGGGCGCCAGTCACCCTTCACCCAACCGTTCAGAAGCAATCGTTGCAGCGCAGGATAAAGCGAGCTTTCTCCGACTTGCAGAACGTCGTCGGAAAGCCGGCGCAGCCGTTGCGCGATGCCGTAGCCATGCATAGGCTCCAGCAACAGAGTCCGCAGAATCAGCAGATCCAGCGTTCCCGGGAGCAATTCGATAGCTTTCTCTTTACCCATCGGCTGTCGATGGAAGCAGTATCGCTCTGGTTAACAGCTTTGTCAAGCTGTCGAGTTGATCAAAAAATTCTGGCTTGCCGCTGCAGGCTTCCGAAGGTGCCCAGATTCGCGACAGAGAAAGAAAAGAGGTACTGGTTATCGTCGCGGATTCCGATTTTGTATTGCCGGAACTGAAAGCTGAAACCGCAGCAGTTGGTATTGTAAGAGGCTTGAACCGAATCGTACAAGAGCAGCCGGGTGGCCGAGTGTAACCGGTTTAAGGTTGCATTCCCCGCGATATTCCAGCCCGGCCGGTTGGTGCTTCCGTAACCTCCCGAAACCTGCATCTGGTTGGCTTCGGGCAGCAGCACGGGCGGAGTGTTTAGGGCGCTGTCGCCGACGAAGGCGAAATATTTCCCATAGTGCACACTCGTGCCGTAGGTCTGGGCGACGATTTTGCCGCGCAGAGGATCATAGTCGGCGCGCCAGCCAAAAGAGATAAATGGGTACGGACTCACGCTGAGAGTTGACACGACGGGCGAATATGTCCGCGGACCGTCAAGAAAAGTAAACGGCGTCAGCTCCTCGGCGGCCAGCACGACATTACGCACACCTACACCGGGTGTTCCCGCGAGAACGGCGCCGCCGAATGTCGGGTCGAAGTAGCGTGCCTGCGCGATGCGCCAGCTAATGATCTCGTTTACATTGCCGGTCTTGTCTTTCCGGTACAAGCGATTGGTGAGCGTAACCGTGAGCTGATTGGTATTGGAAAGAATATCGGTCTCGTCGAAGTGGATGATCTTATGAAACTGGTTGATGCCGGTCACGTACTCGTATGTGGCTTCCGCTTCGATCACATGCTTCAGTTTCGGTCCGAGATGCAGCCAGCCTGGGGGCATGTACACTTTTTCGAGCGATGGGAGGCGAAAGTCGAGCACAAAATCGGCACTTTTGCGAAAGAGCGCGCCGCCTGCGGACTGCACGTTGCGAGCCGGACTAAGCGGCGCAAAAAAGCTGTAGACGGAGCTGTTCGAGGCGTAAGAATCGCTGTAACCAGTCGCTCCGAGCGTCATGCTTGGAATTAATGAGAAGCCTTTGAAACGGAAATTCGTCGCCACCCGAGGCTGGACATCAATGCGTCCCATAGCGCCGGTACTAAAGACGTGATCCGGCTCTGTAGTAGAAGGTTCACTGCGCGTCAGGAGTGCGGCGCTGGTATCAAAGGAAAACCAGACAGGAAGCGGCCCGTGCGTAAGATTCTGATCGCGCCCTTCAAATTCGACAGAGGGGAGCTTTTGCAGGATGACCTGATCCGGCGGCTCGTTCTGGTATGTGATGCTTTCAAACAACTGGTCACGTTCTCCGGCTATGGTCAGCCGGTAAAGATCATCTTTGAAACGCCGCTGCAGGTAGCCGATGGAGAAGACTTCGCTCTGGATTGCCGTGGCGAACGAATAAGAAAAGATCTGGCGGAAGAGGTAGGAGCTCAGGTAATTCAGATCGAGACGTCCCTCAAAGCCCCAGATACTCGTGCGAGCAGTCAATTCGAACTGCGTGCCGCCTTGTTTTATGTTTGTGCAGCCGCCTGAAGGAGTTAGTGTGGATCCGCGCGGGCAACCTGCTCCAACGCGGGCGGCAGGTAAACCCCGGTCATCCACGCTGAAGAGATTGAAGTTGAAATCCGTCAGTTCGTTCGGCTTGCCGCGGAAATTGTAGAAGAAGGCCGGACCGCGCTGCGTATAGTACTGCACAACGCCTGTCATGTCATAGCTGCGATTCACCGCCCAGTAGTAGCCGAGGCCATAGATATAGCCGAAGCGGGTCGTGTGGCCAAAATTGGGAGTAAGGAAACCGCTCTGGCGCGGATTGCGGCCGAGCGGGCGGCGAAACCAGGGAAGGTACAGAATGGGGATATTCTTCACACGAAAAACGGCGCTCCTGGCCATCGCGCGATCGCCTGGAATAATATCGAACGTGGGCGCCTGAAATACCCACCACGGTTTGGGAATCTTGCAGTCCGTTACAAAGCCATGATGCAGAATGTAACGGTTCTTTATACGCTCCGCCCAGCGCGATTCGAAATAGAAAGGGTTGCTGGTAGTGAGCGCATAGGGGCTGGTCATCAGCTTAGGCGGCGCAGTCCCGGTGACACCGTAGAAGCGGCCTTCGTCGGTTTCCAGATTGAACTCGCCCTTTTCGGCATTGATGATATCGCCGGTCTTGTAGTGTTCGAGGCGTACATGACCGCGCGCGTAAGCCCACGCGGTATCGGAATTGAAGTCGATCTCGTCGGCTGAAATGGACATTTCGGAGGTGCGTACCCGCGCCGAGCCGTGCAGATACTTCCATTCGCTATTTGACTCCTGGTTGACTGCTCCATACCAGATTTCGTCGCTCGGGGGAGTATCGGCCTTCGGCGGCGCGGTTGCTACCTGTGCCGGAAGTGCAGCAGCAAAGCCGATCCAAAGGCAAAAAAATGCCAAGAACAAGTTTTTCTGAAATTGTTCTAGACAAAACCTGCATCTTCTGATAGATACAGAAACTGGAAGAGTAGCTGTTCCGAACGGCTTCGGAAGTCGAGAGGGGCTCAACCGAAAACCGTAGCATGGTACGGCGAAGGAGAGCAAGAGTAGACCGCGCGCCGATATAAGAGCGAGCAATTTAAGAAGAAGAGCAGCCAAAGCGCTACATGACCTGTCAGTATTGTCAAACTTGGATTTTAGACGACGATCACCGCTGTCCACGTTGCGGCAGACGTGTGCGTGCGACGCCTGCTCGCATTTCACCCGCTACCTACCCGATTGCTGCTAGCGCGACCGCGCCCGCTTACGATTTCGAAGCGGAGCCGGTGCCGGCGCCTGCCGAGGCGAAATCCGGACAACAGCCGCTGTTTGCCGGACCGGCGCCGGAACCCCGTATTATTCCGTTCGATTCTTTGACCTCGGCTGCCGAGCGCGACGCGATACGATTGCGCGCAGCACAAAGCGGCCGTCAGGCGCCGGCTAAAGGTACAAGACCCGAGCCCAAACGCTTGCGCCCGAAACGGAATGAACCGGCCGAACAAGGGCGGCTGGAGTTTCCAAATGATTTTTCCGCCGCCCCCGCCGACGCGCGGATGCAGGTATTCTACGATGTGCCGGTTGCGGGCGCCGGCGCGCGTGTGCAGGCTGCACTATTCGACGCTCTCGTTATCGCCTGCGGCTGCGGACCGGGTCTGGCGATGTTCTTCTATCTTGGCGGACATCTGCTTGTCGGAAAGCATAGCCTTCCCTTTCTGGCGGCGGCCTTGCTGACCATTCCTCTTTTCTATAAGCTGCTTTGGGCTCTGGCCGGGCAGGACACACCCGGGATGTATATCGCAAGACTCGAACTGGTTGATTTTGATGGCAAACGGCCGTCAAGAGATCGCCGCTTTGGCCGGCTCTTCGGCAGCATTCTCAGCCTGCTTGCGGCCGGGGTCGGCATGATCTGGACGCTGGTAGACGAAGAGCATCTTGCCTGGCACGATCACATGTCGGGAACATTTCCAACTTATTCGAAAGCGAGCAGTCCAGGGCGTTAAGCCGTTGCGGTGTTCCCGGCCGGAACCAGGATCGCCGTCATTGAGCCCTTCGACTGCGGCATGCGCGGATCAGCGCCGTAATTCTGAATTTGATCGCGGCCGAACTCGGCTTCGGGCAGCGCACAGGTGATCACTATGGTGCGCCCCTTCGTGTCTACTTCGACGGCGTGCTGAAACGCTGTCTCGAGCGGGAAGAAAAAGAGCTTTTGCAGCATCTCGATAACGTACTCGTAGGTGTGCTCGTCATCATCGAGCAATACCACGTGGAATAATTTTCCGTGCTCCTGCCCTTGTTCGTCCTGAAGGGCCGGCGTAAGACCCGGAGCCACAACAGCGCTCTGCATGCCGCAGCGTTTATTCTAGCGGACTCGCCAAAGCTCGCTGGAAATTGCTAGAATTAAAGACGGTTATTCCTCTAAATGGGGGCGCAACGGATTCGACGGGATTGAATCGTTGTGTGAAGGCGTGTCGGGTTCCGAGCTCCCGTAAAACGATCGGAAAAACACAACTGCCAATAACCAGCAGTTTGCTTACGCTGCCTAATTTAAACCTTAGGTAGTGCGCTCCGGCTGATGAGCTTGCGCGTCAGCTAGTGGGCGTCATCTTGCAAGCTGGGCGCCTGGCTTCGGTCCGGAGTTAAGGGCCGAGATCAATCGGACTAGGCGGCTTTCGCTCTTGCCGGTTTTTTAGGAAGTCGCTGAAATAGCCAGAACCGGATACACACGTAGGCTTTGCACGGCGGACTTTTTCGGACGCGGGTTCAACTCCCGCCGCCTCCACCAATACAATTATTGTCCGGACCGGACACATAGGTAACGGGTTGTACCTAAGGCTTAGGTAACCTGGGCACTGCACCCTCTTCTGAGACGGTGGGCTCCGAAATCGCGACAAAACAAGTGATAGAGAATGGGGAACACTTTGCGTTCAGAATCGGAGGATCGAAGGGTGTCACTGTGAAATTTGTAATTCCCACAATAACTGACTACGAGGTGGCAACTCTTGTCTGAAGCAACAAGACGCGATTTTCTCCGGCAATCCGCTGTAGGGTTAACCTCTTCAGGAGTTGCGGTATCCGAGCCGTCGTTCTCACAGCAAAAGAAGACGATCGGTATCCAGATCGGCGCCGTATCTTTCGCGGATGAGGGCGTCGAGCCGGTGCTGGACGTTTTGCAGGAAAAGGCGTCCGTGAATAGTTTATTCCTCGCAGCATTTACATACGGGCGCGGCATCGCCGGTCGCCAAGTACCAGGACAGCCTTTGCCCGATCACGGAAAGCAGCAATACGATACCGGAACGTTTCATGGCGGAAGTTACACTGCCCTTCACCCGCAATACTACGGCAACACACCGCTGAACGATCTTCGGGCGCCGGATCTCGGATCATTTGACCTGTTCGAAGCAGTGCTGCCGCCGTCGCGAAAACGCGGAATGAAGAATATTGCGTGGTTCGAAGATGTCCTTCGTCCCGACATTCCGGGTATCCAATCGCTACTAGAGCGTGATCTGCACGGGCGAAGGTCTTCGACCCTTTGCCTGAACAATCCGGACTATAGAAATTTCCTGTTGGATCTGGTCGAAGATTACGCGCGCTCTTGGGATCTCGACGGCATCATGTGGGGATCAGAGCGCCAGGGCGCATTTGCGAATGCGTTGGGCTCTCGCCACGGCGGCGGTTCCGAAGATGCAAGCCGGGTGACGTGTTTTTGTGAATTCTGCCGTACCAAGGCTGCTGCTCGCGGCATCAGCGTCGAACGCGCTCGCAGCGGTTTCTTAGAACTTGAAAAATTTGTGCAATTGGCGCGATCTGGTAGTCGTCCGGTTGACGGCTTCTACGTTCAGTTGTGGCGGCTCATGTTGAGCTACCCGGAGTTACTCGCCTGGGAAAATTTGTGGCACGACAGCTTACGCGATACATATCAGGCAATTTATAAGAAAATTAAATCCATCAAACCGGCGATGGGGGTAGGATGGCACATCTGGCACAATAATTCATTTAGTCCTATATACCGGGCCCAACAGGATTTGCGTCGGATCGCGCCGTATTCCGACTTTCTAAAGATTGTGATGTATCACAACTGCGCCGGCGAGCGCATGGCCAGCTACATTCACAGTGTTTCTGCTACTCAATATGGAGATATTCCGCCGGACGAGTTGCTTCACTTTCATTACCGCATTTTGGGTTACGGCGAGGAAGGAAGTTACGATCGGATTCCACAGACCGGCTTTTCCAGTGATTACGTCCTGCGCGAGACCAGACGAGCACGTGCCGGTCTTGAAGGTACCCAAACGCTTTTGTGGCCCGGAGTCGATCTCGATATTCCGACCGCGGCTGATCACAGCAAATCTACGCCGAAGAGCACGGAAGACGCGGTGCTCGCCGCATTTCGCGGGGGTGCTGACGGCATCATCCTGTCTCGCAAATATTCCGAGATGAAACTGGCGAATCT
>DATBGM010000187.1:0-15778 GCA_036557945.1 Bryobacteraceae bacterium
GCGATTCGGCATATTCACCCGGTTTCGGGCCGTCGTCTTCTTTCCATTTCGGTTTTTCGGCGTTCTCGGGATAAACGTCGATGAGTTTGACGATGAAATCACTGTCGGTGCCGGAAGTGGAGGCGAAGAGTTCGGCTGCGAGTGGTCCGGTGATGGTGATGTCGTAATCGAGCGGCGCGCTTTTAAACGTCAGCACGTCGGGCCGGTCTTCGACGAAGCGCTGGTCGGCCACCTCCCAGGTGCGCCAGTCGCCGCCGGGATAAGTGGGTGAGACGGGCCGCTGCCGGTACGGTACCGGATTCGCCGGATCGGAGACATATTCGCGATAATGCTCGCCGTTTGCGGGAGCGGTGAACGAAAGGGTGTTATCGGCGTGCAGATATAAGTTGCTGGGCTTCGAGCCGGCGGGCGGCCACTCGCGGTATGTGTGCCAGGTGTTCGAGCCGGTTTGAAATGTGCTTGCCTGCCAGGCGGGTTTCGCGCCTTTTCCGTGCAGGTAGTAGCGGAAAAACGGCGCCTCGATCTGCTCGCGGAACTCGCGGGCAGTTTCGTGGCCGCCGAACGGGATGATGCCGATGCGATCGCCCTTCGCGCTCTGCCATTGGCCGTGATACCAGGGGCCGGCAACGATGAAATTCGTGTGATCGGGATCGTGCTTTTCCGCATGGCGAAAGATCTGCCAGGGCCCCCATGGGTCCTCCTGATCCCAAAATCCGGCGACGTTCAAATTGGGCACAGTGGAGGCATGGACCTGGTTGACCCAGGCTTCCTTCTTCCAGAACTCGTCGTAATCGGGATGCTCAACGGTGGAATTCCAGAAGGGAATCGAGCCGTGCAGATAGCGCGTGTTGATATTCGAAAGCGGGCCGAGATTGAGATACCACTGATAGGTGTCGTAGGTCTGGAATGCGAAATGGGTGTTTTTGTTCTTGTCCGCCTGCTCCATTACCGCGTATTCGAAGGCGTAACTTTCGCGCAGCGCGCCGTAGCGATGCATGTCATCGTTCATCCACTGATCAACGGGCGAGGCTTGTTCGCTGATCGCCTTCAGCGCGGGATGCGGATGAAGAAGTGTCAGTCCTGTGGTGAGGCCATCGTAGGAGACCCCGAACATGCCCACTTTGCCGTTGTTGTTCGGGACATTTTTGATAAGCCATTCGATGCTGTCGTAGGCGTCCGTGGTTTCGTTGGTAGCTTTGGGGTCGGAGAGATCGATATACGAGGAGAGCTTGAAGACGCCTTCGGATTGAAAGCGGCCGCGCAGATTTTGAACGGCGACGATGTAACCGTCGCGCGCGAGCTCTTTAAAGGAATCAGGAGTTTCGTGTTTGTCGGGCACACCGTAGGGAGTACGGCGGAACAGAATGGGCAGCGGCGCCTTTTGATCTGCGGGCGTGAGGATCACGGTTTCGAGATGCACGCCATCGCGCACAGGAATCATGACGTGGCGATACTGCCAGGCGGGCTTGTTTGGCGGTGCAGCGAAAGCGAGCAGAAGCGTGACGAGCAACGCGAACGGCATAACTGATCAAGATATACTGAACAACTTCACGTGATCACCCGCAGACAAATTCTGAAAGCGCTCGGCGCGACGGCCGGGCTGAAACTGGTGTGGCCGCGGCTGGTTGCGGCCGCTCTGCCCCCGATGAAGATTACACGCGTGCGCGTTTATACGCCGCCCGATCCGAATCCGCTGTTTAACCAGAGCGACCATGTGGTGACGATCGAGACGACAGCCGGAATTACCGGGATCGGCGAAGGCGGGTCGCGCGACACGCTCGAGCAATCCGCAGGCCGGCTGATCGGTAAGGATCCGCAGCATATCGAGCGTCTCTGGCAGGACATGTCGCGCGCGTTCTTCTACCCGGCGGGCCGCGAAAAGGAGGATGGGATCGGCGCGCTCGACCTGGCGCTTTGGGATATCAAGGGCAAGGTGCTGAAGCTGCCGGTGCATGAAATTCTGGGCGGTATGGTGCGCAATTATTGCGAGTGCTACAACACGGCAGGCCGTATTCCCGGAGTCGAGCCGGGCATGGGCATTAAGGAGCGCGCGCATTTGACAATGGCGGCGGGCTATCGCGCGTTTCGCATGGGCGCGGCCGATACGCCTGCCAATACTACCTACAACACGCACGAACGTGTGAACCAGCTTTATAAAGACTGTACCCAGGCGCGCGAGGGTGTGGGAGCGAACGGCGACTGGTGTATCGATTTTCACCAGCGTTTCGACCTGGCGGATGCGATCCGCGGATGCAACCTTATTACCGATCTTGCGCCGTACTTCGTAGAGGATGCAGTGCGCACGGAGGCATTTCTTGAGGACTTGCCGATTTTGCGCCAGAAGGTGAACGTTCCGCTCGCGGCGGGCGAAGAGTGGGGCAATCGCTGGGATTTCAATAAGCTCGTTGAGAATCACACGATCGACTACATCCGCGCGACTCTGCCGAACGTGGGCGGTATTACCGAGATGATGAAAATTGCGGCGATCTGCGAAACGCATTTCGTCGGTATCGTTCCGCACTTTACCGGGCCGATTGCGACGGCAGCGCTGGTGAACTCGCTGGGAACGTTTTCAGGGCCGGTGCTGATGGAGTATAACTTTCAGGGCCGGACGCTGCCGCATCTTCCCGTGTGTCTCGATTTCAAAGATGGCAAGCTGTATCCGAATGATCGCCCGGGACTCGGTGTGGAACTGGATATGAAGCAGTTGAAGCTGGTGACGGAGATCACGCAGCCGGTTACGGCGCGGGCACAGACTTATTTCCGGCCGGACGGCTCGATTACAAACTGGTGAGGGATGAACAGTTCTGAAGTAAACGCACGTATCAAGGAGATCGGCATTGTGCCGATCATTCGGACAAGCAGCGCGGAACAGGCGGTGCGCGCGGTGGAAGCCGTTGCGGAAGGCGGCATCCCGTGCGCCGAGATCACGATGACGGTGAAAGGGGCGATCGATGCGCTGCGCGAAACGTCGCGGCGCTTTGGCGATAAGATTCTGCTTGGTGCGGGCACGGTGCTCGATCCGGAGACGGCGCGAGCGTGCCTCGATGCGGGCGCCGAGTTTTTCGTTACGCCTTGCCTGAACCTTCGGACGGTGGAGTTTGCCAAGCGCTATTCCAAGGCGATTTATCCGGGCGCACTCACGCCGACTGAAATCGTGACGGCATGGCAGGCGGGCGCCGACGGGATCAAAGTTTTCCCTTGCAGCGCATTGGGCGGCGCGAAGTACATCAAAGCACTGCGCGGGCCATTTCCACACATTGACTTCGTGCCGACGGGCGGCGTGAGTCTGGCGACGCTGGCGGATTTTATCCAGGCGGGCTGTGCGGCTGTCGGTGTGGGCGGCGAATTGGTCGATGGCGCTTCGAGCGGGGCGGGGAAATACGACGTGATCGCCGAGCGCGCGCGGCAGTTCCGGCAGAAGATCGAAGAAGTGCGCGGGCGCTAAGCGCCGCCGCGAAGAATTTCGATGGAGCCGTTGTTGTCGGTGAGCCGCATTTCACATTTGCCGCCGCCGATGGTGCCTTCGAGACTGTCGCTCGAGATGGAGCCGGAGACGCTCAGCGGGAAATCGGTGCGAATTTTGCCGAACGAAGTATTGGCTGTGACGCGGTAACTCGCCTCGGCCGGCAGATGCACGCGCACGGTCGAGAACGATGTGCGAATGATAATTGGCTGGCAGGCGCCGTGCGAGGAGCTGGTTGCTTCGACCGCGCCGTTCTGGTTTTGGACCTGAATCGGGCCGGCTACTCCGTCGAGCAACACTCCGCCAAAGCTTGTCGTGACGTTCGCGCCTTTCACGTTTACGGCTTTCACGGCACCGTTATTATTTTGCACCGTCAAAGCGCCATTGATGTCGGCGGCCTGGACAGTGCCGAAGCTGGTGCGCACGCTGGCAGCACCGGCAATTCTTTCGAGGGTGACGCCGCCGTTGCCGGATTCGACGCGTACCTCGCCCTGGATACCGCTTGCGACAACGGGGCCGAACGAATCGATGACCGAGAGCGGGCCGCGGACATCTGTGCCTTCGACGCGCGAATTGTTGGTACGGATGGAGAGGCGCTGGCCGATATCGGTAAAGCGCACGGCGCCGAAAGTCGTGTTGAGCTCGGCGGGTCCCTGGATGTGCTCAGCCTCAACGGTCGCATTGGTTGTATTCACGATGAGGTCGCCGCGGAAGTTCCGGACGGTAACGTTGCCGAAGGAATTTCGTACTTCGCCGCTGCCGCCCGAATCCGAGAGATCGACGGCGCCGTTGCTGTTATTGATGCTCACGCCCTTGGCAGCGCGAGCGACTGTGACATTGGCGAAGCGGTCGCGTACGACGAGCCGTCCGGTGATGTCGCTGGCCTGGACGCCGCCGTTGTTGGTCTCGATCGTGAGATCGCCCTGGTTATTGACAGCTTCTATGCGGGCGAACGAGTTCTGCAGGCGTGAAGAGCCGCGGCCGTCGCGGAAGGTCAGGTTGCCATGCGAATTGGTGATATCGGAGCCGGCCTTCAAACCCGTCGCTTCAACGGCGCCAAAGGCGTTGCGAACGGATAGCGGCGAGCTTTCGGGCATGGTGACTTCGTAGTGCACCGAGTAGGAAATATTGCGCCCGCCGAAAAAGGAGCTCGATGTTTCCGGATAACGGGTACGGATGGACACGCCGGAGGAAGGCTCGACCAAAATCTCCACGCGGTTCGCGAAATCTTGTGCACGCTGGGCGTCCGATGCCGAAACGCGGATCTCGGCGTGAATAGTCACCGCGCTGCCGGCGTGCGCACGCACCGTGATACTACCGAATTTGTGCTCGATGCTCACGGGCGCGCCGGATTGCACGTTGACGGATTTATCGAAGGTACGCGTGTATTCTTCGCGCGCGCAGGCAGTCGCGCAAAGAACAACGAAGAGCGCACTAATTCTTCTGCTCACGGGTTAATAGCTCCTGTAAAGTTTGCTGCTTTTCGCGGTATAAATCGGCAAGCGTCGTCTGCAGATGCACGTTGAAGCGGTTCTGGCGCACATTTGCGCGTGTATCGGCAATGGCTGCATCGAGCGCCAGCAGCTTTTCGCGCTCATTGACAATGTATGGCGAAGCGGGCTGCTTCAGCTTCGCATCCGCGAGCTGCGAAAGGTTTTCAATCGATTGCCGGTAGGCGGCTTCACTCTTTTCCACATCCGCCAGCGCTCGTTCGGTAAGGAAATCCCGGTCGGCCGGCGTATGCGCACGCGGCCAATAGAGGGGAGTGAGTATAGCGGCGATTACAACCAGAGCGGCGATCGCCAAAACCGGCCAGCGCTTCCAGAAGGGCCGTTCCGGCTTACGTTCGGCTTCAATCGCCGCGCGGATTCCGGGCCAGAGCGCGGGGGTGTCCCAATCCTCGTGCAATGCGCGCGCTGAAGACGAAATTTCGTTCCACAGATGGTATTCGCGGCGGCACTGCGGGCAATGCTTTAAATGCTCGCGCGCTTCCGGCATCAGCTCGGCGACGCGCAGGGCATGCTCCAGATCTCCACATTCGAACTTCATTTTGCGGTCTCCGTGAGGATGCGTTTCAACTGGCACTTGGCTTCGAACAGCCAGCTTCGCGAAGTGCCTTCGGGCACCTCCAGAATTGCGGCGATTTCGGAATGCTTCAATCCCTCGACTTCGAACATCAGAAAGACGATACGCTGGCGCTCGTTGAGAAGGCTAAGCGCCCGCTCGAGAGCCAGTTTCATGGGCAATTTGCTGTGAGAGGCGAAATCGGCCGGGGGCGCGGTTTCGGCGAGGCGCTGGCGTTTGCGGAGCGCATCGTAACAGCAGTTGAGCAAAATGCGGTAGATCCAGGTTGTGAGGGAAGAATTTCCCTCGAAGCCGGTTAGCGCGCGGTGGACTTTTAAGAATGCCTCCTGCACGGCGTCTTCGGCGTCTGCACGACTTCCGACGAGACGGAACGCGAGACTCTTCATGCGTCCGGCATGCTGCTGGTAAAGAAGCTCAAAGGCGCGCAGGTTGCCGCGCCTGCATTCTTCGGCAAGCTGAGCGTCAGTCGGATGTTCCGGCAGAGCGCTGAGGAAACGCAGCGGCAAGGCGATCTCCCACACAATCTTCCTCTGTTTCGCGCTTTAGACGACGCCCGGGGGCTATACGTTGGGCCATCGGCGAAATTTTTGCGTTACCGTGAGCGACGCAATATTGCATATACTTACAAGAAGTACGATGGCAACGGTTCCGGCAGAAGTCTCGCAATCGGATGCGCCGATTCTTGGGCCGGTTGCGCCGACGGTTCCGGCCCGCAATGTGGCGGTCGATGCCTATCGCGGGCTGGTGATGGTGCTGATGATGGCCGAAGTGTTGCACCTGGCGCGCGTGGCGCAGGCGTATCCCGGCAACTGGTTTTGGGGCATTCTGGCGTTCAACCAGACGCATGTCGAGTGGGCGGGATGTTCGCTGCACGACATGATTCAGCCCTCGTTTTCGTTTCTGGTGGGTGTTGCGCTGCCGTATTCGATTGCCAGCCGGCTGAAGCGCGGCGGCACGTTTCCGAAACTGTTTGCGCACGCGCTGTGGCGGTCGCTGCTTCTGGTTGCGCTGGGCATTTTTCTGCGCTCGACTTCCAGCTCGCAGACGAACTTTACATTTGAAGATACGCTGACCCAGATCGGGCTGGGTTATCCCTTTTTGTTTCTGCTGGGCTTTCGGAGCGCGCGCTGGCAATGGACGGCGTTGGGAGTAATTCTTGCCGGTTATTGGCTCGCCTGGGCGCTCTATCCGGCGCCGGGGTCTGGCTTCAATTACGCAGCAGTCGGTGTTGCGCCGGACTGGCCGCATAATTTCTCCGGTTTTGCGGCGCATTGGAATAAGAATAGTAATCTCGGGCTGGCGTTCGATCAGTGGTTTTTGAATCTGTTTCCGCGCGAGCGGCCGTTCGTGGCAAACGGGGGCGGTTATCTAACTTTAAGTTTCATCCCGACGCTGGGTACGATGATCCTCGGTTTGGTCGCTGGCCGCTGGTACCGAACGTATGCACCGAAGCTGCCGTTGCGGCGTTTTCTCGTGGCGGGAGTAATCGGGATTGCAGCCGGCGCGCTGCTGCACTATACGGGAATTTGCCCGATCGTGAAGCGCATCTGGACGCCGGCCTGGACGCTGTTCAGCGGCGGCATCTGTTTCCTGTTCCTGGCGGCGTTCAGCTGGATCATCGATGCCAAAGACAATCGCAAATGGGCATTTCCGCTGGTGGTCGTTGGTATGAACTCGATTGCGGCGTATTTAATCGCGCATCTGTTCGAGGAATTTGTTTACAGCAGCTTCCGCATTCATCTCGGTGACCGGATCTTCCACATCTTCGGCGACGGCGTGTATCCGCTGGTGCTCGGGGCGGCGGTGTTGCTGACCTACTGGCTGATGCTGTGGTGGATGTACCGGCGCAAGCTTTTCCTGAAGATTTAAGCGATCACAGACGTCCTTCGATGAGGCGGTTCAGGGCGGCTGCGGTATCGAAGATCTGTTGATCGGGCGCAAAGCGATAGCGCGCCTCCATTTCGGCGATAAGCCATCCGTTGTACTGGACCTTTTCAAAGGCGGCGCGAATCGCGGGCCAGTCGTTGTCGCCCAGAAAGATGTTCGTATAGACGCTCTGGTCGCCACAGCGGCCGCGATGCGTCAGGACATCCTTCAGGTGAACGCAGGTGATTCGCGGGCCGAGAATTTGAATCCACTGCTCGGCAAAACCGGTGTCGTGGATATTGCCGACATCGAGATGAATGCCTACCCACGGGCTGTTCACGTCATTCAAGAAGGTATTGAACTCGCGCGGGCTCAATAGAAATTTCTGCTCCGAGCAACAGTTTTCGACGCCGATTCGCACACGGGCGGCAGCCGCTTTGCGAGATAACTTCTGAAGTGAATCGACGGTGCGGTCGTAAACGCCATCGTAAGGCGCTTTACTTGTGACTAATCCGGCGACGACGAGAATGGCGTCGCATCCGAAGATCTGCGCTGCTTCGATTTGTCGTTCGATATGGCGGAAGGCGGCTTCTCGTTCGGCCGGATTGCGCGCGGAAACATTCTGTTTCCAATCGAGCGAATTGGCGATATCGGAAACCTGCAACCCGACGTCGCGGATCTGGCGCTGGAGAGCGCGCAGATCGGTATCGCTTGTCTCGAGCTTGAACCAGGGCATTTCGCCGAGCCATAGCTCGATTCCGTCGTAGCCGGCCTTCTCGAGGAGCGCCAAGCCCTGGTCGAAGGGAAGGCCTTTGGGAAAGATGTTATCGCCGATGGATTTTTTCATGCGATTCTTCTCGAAAGCATGATATCGGACCGGCGCTTCCTGCTAGCTCAGGGCAAAGTCGAACAAACCCCGCAGGGATGCGGAAAGTTCCGCAGCGCTGATGCTCGAAGGATCGTAAGCGCGTTCAAGCACGAGCCCGCTCAATGCGGCCTGCAGAATCAGCTTTTGCAAATGGCGGCTTTCGGGCGGGCGGCGCAGCTTTTCGGGCCAGATGCCTTCGAGGCCTTCCCACTTCACCTTTTCGCGGATGCTCCGGTAGGCGCGCGCGAGTTGAGCGCGTGCCCGGGGATGCCGCAGCGCATAGAGTTTGAACTCGAGAATGAGAACGGTCCAGTCTTTATCGCCGCCGCGAGCAACGTAGTATTCACGCAGCGCGCGCAAACGTGCTTCGTTGGTAGAGCAGCGTTCGAGCACCTGGCGGGCTTTCTCGTGATGCTTGCGCGATTCGTCTTCGAGCAATGCGAAGAAGAGATCTTCCTTGGATTGAAAATGGGCGTAAAAAGCGCCGCGTGTGTGGCCTGCCTCCGCTGCGATATCCTCGATCCGGGCTGCCTCGAAGCCATCACGTGAGAAGACGCGCAGCGCCGCCTTAAAAAGCCTGGCCTGGGTGGCCTCGCTTTTTTCCTGGTGCTTATTGCGGGTACTACGCGGCATTTCTCAATTCCAATTATATACATGTATGTATGCAATATGCTACACCTATGTATGTGACCACTCCCTGGCACAATCGTTCGTCCGCGCTTTTCGTAGCTTTGTTGCTCGAGATCGGCGGCCTTTGTTACGGGCAAACGCCCGCCATGAGCGCGGGTGCGGGCGCTTCGAGCCGAGCCGTTGCGCTGCCCGCCTCAGGTCGTTCACCCCAGGCAGGAGCGGTTGCGTCGCAGCAGTCGCCATCGCCCGGCAGCGGCGTGGCCAGCGTAAACAGTTCCATCCAGGTAAACGGGAACTTTGCGGGGAGTGTGCCCGCTGCGCCGCCGGGAGCCGGGCCGATTGCGCTGTCGCTGGCAGACGCGCTAAAGCTTGGACTTGCCGCTAATTTAGGGACAATTGCAGCCAGCGATTCGGTGCGCGCCGCTCGCGCCGGCCGCATTCAGGCTCTGAGCGCGCTTCTGCCGGATATTTCTGCGAACGCGAGCGAAACGGTAACACAAGTAAATCTGGCGGCCTATGGCTTTCAATTCAAGCCGCTTCCGGGCTCCGGATTCACGATTCCGTCGATAGTAGGTCCGTTCGAGTATTCGCAGTTGCAGGGCTCGCTCAGCCAGTCCCTTTACGATCCGGTAGCGCGGCGAAACTGGAAGGCTTCGAAAGAGAGCGAGCGCGCGGCACAGCTTTCGGCGCGCGATGCCAGAGAGCTGGTGGTGCTGGCGGTGGGGGGAACGTATCTGCAAACGCTCGCGGCCGGCGCGCGCGTCGATTCGCAGCGGGCGCAGGTTGCCAATGCGCAGGCGGTTTACGATCAGGCGGTTGTCCGCAAGGCAGCCGGCACAAACTCCAAAATAGACGTTATGCGCTCGCGAGTGGAATTGCAGACACAGCAGCAGCGGCTCAGCACGCTCGAAGCCGATTTGCGCAAGCAGAAGCTGACGCTGGCGCGTGTGATCGGGCTGCCGCTCGATCGGGAGGTAATTTTGTCAGAACCGCTGCGTTTTCGCCAAACGAACATTCCGGATGCAGGCGCCGCGATACGACAAGCCGAGGCGCGGCGAGCGGATTTACGAGCAGCGGACGCGCAGGTGCGGGCTGCCGAACAAGCTCTTTCAGCGGCGCACGCCGAGCGGCTGCCATCGATTGCGGTCAATGGAAATTACGGAGCGCTCGGTCCGACTCCCACGCACGCTCACGGCGTATTCGCGGTCACGGGTTCGGTGAACGTTCCGATCTGGCAGGGCGGCCGCACCAAGGGCGATATTCAACAGGCCGAAGCTACGCTGCACCAACGCCAGGCTGAACTGGACGACCAGCGCGCACGGGTTGAACAGGATGTGCGAAATGCGCTGATCGAGCTGGAGACAGCCGCCGGCCAGGTGAAACTTGCCGATTCCAACCGAAATTACGCGAATGAAACGCTTGCGGAAGCGCGCGACCGCTTTGCTGCCGGTGTTGCGACGACGGTGGAGGTCGTACAGGCGCAAGAGCAGGTGGCCAACGCCGAAAGCGACTACATATCGAGCCTTTTTTCTTTCGACCTGGCTGAGTTGAGCCTGGCGAGAGCGACCGGAGGAGCCGAAGCGGAGTTGCCCGATTTATTAAAGGAGAGCCGTCCATGACCATAGAGGAAGAGCCGCAGGAGGCTGCCGTGGCGAACGAATCCACCGGCCGGCCCGACAATGTGAAAACCCCGCCGGAAAAGAAGAGCGGTGCTCCGCGCGGGCGCCGCAGAGCGTTTCTGATCTTTTTCGTGGTTCTCGTCTTTTTGGCGGCGGTGGGGCTGCTTTTCTGGCTGCATGCGCGCCAGTTCGAATCGACCGACGATGCACAGGTGGACGCTCACCTGAACCCGGTCAGCGCGCGCGTGGATGGCACGATCGTCAGAGTCTACGTCGAAGACAACCAGATCGTGCGCGCGGGCGATCCGCTGGTCGAGCTGGATCCGAGGGATTTTCAGGTGGCGCTCGATCAGGCGCTCGCGCAGCTTGCGCAGGCGCAGAGCATGGTGATCGCTCAGCAGCCCAACGTTCCTATTACGGAAGTGCAGAACACGACCAATATCTCGGGCGCGGAAGCAGATGTGGCAAACGCGCAGGCGGTACTGGCGGCTGCCGAGCGCGATCACGATTCAGCGGAAGCCAAGCTGGCCGAGTCGCAAGCAACCGGTGCGCGCGCAGAAGCAGACCTGGCACGTTACAAGCTACTGATTGCCAAAGAAGAAGTTTCGCAGCAAGAGTACGATCAAATCGCCGCTACGGCGAAAGCGCAAGCGGCTACAGTCGCCGCCAACCGAGCCGCCGTGCAGTCGGCGGAGAAAACGGTGGATGGCCGGCGCGCCCAGCTGCAGCAGGCGCAGAGCAAGCTAGTGCAGTATCGCCACAACGCGCCGCGCCAGATCGCTATTCAGCGCGCCACGGTGCAATCCGAACGAGCGAGCGCCCAGAGCGCGCGCGCGCAAGTGGAGCAAGCCCGTTTGAAACTGAGCTATAGCAGGATCGCCGCCCCGGTAAGCGGCATCGTCATGCGCCGTTCGGCGGAGGTGGGCGCGCAAATTTCCGCTGGTCAACAACTGCTGCAAATTGCCCAGATCGGCGATGTCTGGGTGACAGCGAATTTCAAAGAGACGCAGCTTCGAAACATCCGGCCGGGCCAGCCGGTTCGCATCCAGGTCGACGCGCTGAAACGCGACTTCGACGGCTATATCGAAAATATAGGCGGCTCGACGGGAGCTGTAGCAAGCGTTCTGCCGCCCGAGAACGCTACCGGGAATTTTGTCAAGGTCGTGCAGCGTATTCCAGTCCGGGTGCGTTTCAAGCCGAATCAGGACGGGCTTGACCGGCTGCGACCTGGTATGTCGGTCGAGCCTGACGTGCGGATCGGGAACTGAGGCGTGCCGCAAACCGTTTCGCACGGCGACTGGAAACCTTCGCACAATCCGTGGATCGTCGCGATGACAGTGACGCTCGCGACGTTTATGGAAGTGCTCGATTCCTCAATCGCCAATGTAGCCCTCCCGCATATTGCCGGCTCGCTGGGCGCTACATACGAGGAAGCGACGTGGATTTTGACCAGCTACCTCGTTTCAAGCGCGATTGTTTTGCCGATTTCCGGCTGGCTCTCGACCGTTATCGGGCGTAAGCGCTTTTACATGCTGTGCGTCATGTTGTTTACCGTCTGTTCGTTTCTTTGCGGGATTGCGAACAGTTTGCCGCTACTGATCGTTGCACGCGTTTTGCAGGGGGCGGGCGGCGGCGGATTGCAGCCCTCGGAGCAGGCAATCCTGGCCGATAGTTTTCCGGCGGAAAAGCGCGGCATGGCGTTTGCGATGTACGGCATGGCGGTTGTCGTCGCGCCGGCGATCGGTCCGACACTCGGCGGCTGGATCACGGACAACTATTCCTGGCACTGGATCTTTTTCATCAACCTTCCCGTTGGCCTGATTTCGTTGCTTCTTACGCAAAGGTTGGTCGAAGACCCGCCGTGGTTGAAGGAAGAGAGGCGCTCCGGAATCAGGATCGACTATATCGGGCTTGCGCTGATCGTGCTTGGCGTCGGCTGTTTTCAGATCGTCATGGATAAAGGGCAGCAGAAGGACTGGTTCTCGTCGCCTCTCATTTTGGGTCTGTTCTGTATTGCGGTTCCGGTTCTCGTCGCATTCTTTCTTTGGGAGTGGTATCACGAGAACCCGATTGTCGACGTGCGCCTGCTCAAAAACAGAAATTTCGGGACAGCCGTGTTCTTCTCGTTCACGCTCGGCATCGTGCTTTTCGGCTCCACCGTACTGATTCCAGAATTTTTGCAGACAAGTCTCGGTTACACGGCGGAACGAGCCGGTATGGCGCTTTCGCCCGGCGGGCTGGTGCTTATGTTCATGATGCCCATCGCGGGCCGGCTGACCGCGACCAAGGTCGATCCGCGACTGCTTGTTTCGCTCGGCTTTCTCGGTACTGCGCTCACGCTGCACCTGATGACGATCATTTATCTCGGCATCGATTTTCGAACCATTGTGCTGTTGCGCATGGTCCAGGTGATTTTCATGCCGCTGATCTTCATCCCGATCAGCACGCTGAACTATATCGGCGTTCCGCGTGAAAAGAATAACCAGGTTTCAGGCATGTCGAACTTCGCGCGCAACATGGGAGGCGCGATCGGCACATCGCTGCTCACGACGTTTCTTGCTCGCCAGAATCAGACGCATCAGAAGATGTTCGCCGCTCACACCAATCACGCGAACGCGAATTTCGAGCAGATGCTGAGGGGCCTGGAGGCGATGTTTGTCTCGCAAGGGTACGATGCGGCGACCGCCGCAAAGAAAGCGCTCGCCATGATCTATCAGACTGTGCAGGCGCAATCGAACGCGCTCAGCTTTGAAAACAGCTTTTGGGTGATGAGCGCCATCGTACTTTGCCTGGTGCCGCTGCCTTTTATCATGCGCAGGCCGCCCAGACGCGGCGCGGAGCAGCCTCTCAGCGCGGCGCATTGAAGCCCCGCCGTTTATAATCGTTCTTTCCAAAGACATGAGCAAACATTTTTTACCGGCCTTGTTGTTGTGCCTGTACTTGGCATCGACGCTACAGGCGGCAGACTACGTCGCGCCGGCGCCCGATACGCGCTTCAAAGTGGATCTGTTGGTCGTGGTGGCGCATCCCGATGACGAAACGATACTCGGCTCGTACCTGGCGCGCGCGATTTTCGAGGAAAAGAAGCGGGTTGCCGTTGTGTTCGGCACGCGCGGCAATGGGGGCGGCAACGCCGAAGGGCAGGAGCAGGCTGCGGCTCTGGGCGCAATCCGAGAGATCGAGGCGCGCAAGGCGCTGGCTCATTTCGGCGTGCTTGACGTCTGGTTTCTGAACGGGCTCGATACGCCCGGGCAGGATGTTCTCGACTCGCTCGAAACGTGGAATCACGGAGATTCGCTAGGGAGGCTAGTGCGCCTGGTGCGATTAACGCGACCATCGGTTATGGTGACCTGGCTGCCAGACTGGGTGGCGGGCGAGAACCATGGCGACCATCAGGCAGCAGGCGTCATTGCTACCGAAGCGTTCGATCTGGCCGCCGACCCGACAGCTTTCGGCGAGCAACTGGCGACGCCCCGGAATCGTGAGGATATTTCCAACCTGACGGAAGGACTGCGACCGTGGCAGCCGGAAAAGCTCTATTTCGTAAGTGATGCCGCACATACCGATTTCATGAAGGGAAAAGGACCGGCGTATACACCGACCGAAAAGCAGGCGAAGCTGGCAGCCGAAGAGTGCTCGTATCATCTCACGCAGGGCGATACAGGACAGGAGGCGCGTGCCGCCCTTGCCAAAGGCGATATCACTTTTTTCAAGCAGCCGGTGTTGTTCGTTTTCGGAAAATCACACGTGCGTTCCGGCGCAACGGATGACCTGTTCGCAGGAGTAGAGGCAAACGGCATTCCGTTCGAGGCCGCTCCCGGGTATCATCCGCAACCGGCTTCTGCGCCGCGCATCGAACTGGGCGGCTCGTGGTATTTTTATCGCCAGTTTTGGCAGGCTCACGGCATTGACCATCTCGCGAAGCTGTTGACGCCGGAAATTTTCGCGAAGTACTCCAGCCCGTTCATCATTCCGTTGGTAATCGAGAATCCCGGTTCGAAGCCGATCACGGTAAACGCTTCGGTGGAGCTTCCGCAAGGCTGGAGTTTCCGCCGGCGGCTTCCTCCCGACATTCTGGTGGGCGCGCATCAGGCCGCCAGCGTCCCGTCTGAAGTGAAGACGGCCGGTGAGGGGGTGTCCGGCTGGCAGACGATATCGATCGATGCCAAGGCGGACGGGCAGAAGTTGAACCAAATTCAGATCCGCGCGCAACTGAATGCCGGCGCCATGCCGCAGTGATGTGTCTTGCTACTGGCCGGCTGCTTTGGAGTGTTCGCCGAGGAGTACGCCGCGAATCAGGGTCAGATCGTTCAAAATTCGCCTGCTCTTTTGAACGTGGAAGCTTAGCTGCCTGATTTTGTACATGGCGAGCCGGATGCCGTTGCCCGAGCGAGCCGTCGCCTCGACGGATTGGCGGTCGAGTTCTGACGCTGCTTCCTCAATCGTTCCCTCGAGCAGCTCCATGAATTCCAGGGCGCTTTCTATCGAATCAAACGGGCGTTCGAGTTCTTTGTGCATAAGGGTTCAGGCTTCAACCGGCGAAGCTTTGGAGAATATAGCACCAGCAAAATAAGGACTTCATATACGAAGGTCGTTCGATTGAAGCGGTGATCTCTTCTCGAAGTTACTCAGAAAAACCTCTTGCACCATTTATTGCGCGGGCACATGCAGTGTCATGAGGAAGTGGCCATCGTCTCCCCACTGGAAGCTCGTAATCTTCGTTCCGGGATGTTTAAAAATATGCATGAGCAGCGAGAAATCGCTCTTCGTGCCATAAAGCTGGAAATCGTGGTGCGCTGCCACGAAATTATCGATAGGCTGCTCGCGATTGAAATCGATGTGGCACCACTCGCGAACCGCCTTGTTGAGCCGGTAAGCCTGTTCTTTGGTGTTCATACTTACGGGGAATAAGCGCGGCTTCAACGCCGGCGAGTAGTGTTGCAGGAATAGAAATTCGACAAACGAACGAACAGCGATAGGCTGACCCGGCGCCGCGTTGCTCCGCAGCATGGAGTACGGCTCCATCGGGTCGGACGGGTTGCGGCTGAAGAACATGGCAACGCTGGGCTCGACCATGAACTCCGCAAGACCTTTATGCCGGAGCCGCACAGTTCGTGCAAGTTGGGCAGCAAGAAGAAGTCCCACGAAGATGGCGAGATAAGTTGACGCACGGCGGAAGCGTGACGAGAGGCAGGCGTACGTCACAAGCAGGACACAACCGGCTGTCGCGGCAAGCAGATAGCG